>CAZRHW010000049.1:0-8868 GCA_964599785.1 uncultured Bacteroides sp.
CTTTGATCGGCTCACCATCGGGTGCCTGATCGAGCAAAGGAGCAAGATTTACCTCTTTGAGAGTTTTTTGTTTTGTGCATGAGGAGAGCAACTGGTTAAATCCTATTGCTCCCACTGCACCCAGCGCCGCAGCATTCTCCAGGAATTTCCTGCGGCTAAATCCATTATTATCCTGTTTCATAGTAAGATGTATTGAGGGTTAGTTAACAATAATTTATATTTAGCCTATCTGTGTGTCCTGATGTCTTAATGGCAGAATAAAGATCCTGTATTTTACTCAGGTTTTGAATTTAGTGATTTTTTACGGAGGTACGGCAAGACCCGGCTGTATTTTTTTAATTATAACTTGCAACCTGCCTGCCTGACTGACTGACTGAGCCCTTCGGGCAGGACTGGGACAGGCGGGTAAACTTATGCCGTGTAACCTGTAACTCGTCCCTTTTAATCTGAAACTTATAAAAGTTAGTCCACCAAAGATGTTTATTCCTCCTCCGTCCCATTTTCATATTCGCAGACCACCCTGAATCCCACATGTATACAATCAGAGTACCACCATATACTTTTGGGTATCTGAGGGTCGGTTTTCAGCCATGCATCGTGCCTGGTAAAACTTCGCGAAGCACAACGGACTGCAGCAGCATCACTCCGGAAAGAACCTCCCCGAACCACATGTTCCTCACCGGAGGCCGGTCCTACGGGATTATATAAAACATCTTCCAGGTACTGTGAATAAGCATCAGGAGCGTACCAGTCGAGACAAAACTCAGCAATATTCCCCATCATGTTTATCAGCCCAAAAGGATTCGGTTTGAAATGATCCGGAGGGCTTGTCCTTCCCATGCTGTTCAGATTATAATTAATATAAGCTGTTATTCCCGTAGTATCTGTCGGTGAAAAGTTCCTTCTGAATTTCTTTGTTTCAAATTCCCCTGGATCACCTTCGAAAAAATAAGGCCCGGCGGTACCACCTTTTGCAGCATATTCCCATTCTGCTTCTGTGGGCAACCGGTATTTTTTTCCTGTTACTTTTGACAACCACAAGCAATATATCCTGGCAGCATGAAATGTCATTGTAATGGCAGGCCAATTTCCTTTTCCCCATCCCTGGTCAGGTGCGCCCCAGGGTGGTGTTGGCCCGGTGATCGCATCGATATTCATTTCAGTCAGGCTGTTGAGATATGCATCACTTGTTCTTCCCTCAACACCCATTTCTGAAAAAAATGCCAGGTACTCATCCCATGTTACCTCTGTCATTCCCATAAAAAAAGGATTGATTTCAACTTCTTTCTGTGGTCCCTCATCCCCGTTCCGGAATGGTTCCCCTGCAGGGCTGCCCATCAGGAATCTTCCGCCGGGAATGGCAACCATCTTAAAACTTACTCCCGTTTGAGGTATATATTCAGTATAATTCTCAAACTTCTTCACAACAGCCGGTTCAGCATAAAACGTATCAATTTTAGTATCCGTTTTTCCAAATTCAACATTTTTGGCATGAATAACATTTTCTGAATAGTGCCCGACCTGTAGATGACAGTTAATACAATGAAGTTCTTCCCGGTGGTTCGTATAATACAGGTGAGCTTCTTCTCCTGCAACTGAAAGTCCCCTGGTAAAGAGGTTATCATGACAGTTTGTACAGGATGCCAGGTATGAATGCCTGACAGCATATTCCGGCCGTGATTTTTCTTCCCAGTTAATTTTAGAGACATCCTTAAAAACTGTTCCATAAACATCCCGGAGACCTGTTTTTGTTTTTTCAGTCAGATATCCATCACCATGAGGAGGAAGATGACAATCGACGCAATGAACAATAATACCTCTCTGGTTATCATAATGAGTGGATCGTTTCCATGTCTGTGTAGCATGAGGATGTACATGACAACGGTTACAGAAATTATCTGTTGAAGTGTAAACAACCGCCTGGTTTCCTGTTAATATGATTAGCATTCCTGCCATAAAACCGGTAATCAGATAAAACCAGATTCTGCTTTTTCTTAATTTGGCCATGTTTGAAAACTATAGCATAAAAAAAAGCCCGGAAACCCGGGCTATTATTTATTCTTTCTTTCGATATATTTTCACCCAATCCACCTCCATCCCGGCAGGTAGCTGGTGATCCGCTACTGTGCCAGATACACCGGCACTGAATCCAATGTACATCGGTTCCTGTGGTATGCCCTGGTTATGGCTCATAATCTCCAGGTCATTGATCTTCCAGGATACTTTATCCGGTGTCCACTCAAATGAATAAATGTAGAAATCGGAAGTGAACTTCGATCCACCCTTTTTTACAATTTTTTTATTCACTCCTCCTTTTTCCGAAATATTGCCCCAGAAATTGCCAAGATGTAATTTGTTTTTCTCGAGCTTCGCTATATCCACATGAGGTAATATTTTTTCAGCTATCATCCATACAGCCTGTCGCAAAGGTGTACCTGAAAATCTCACTTTGGCTTTGAACAGACCATATTTCTGCCGGAAACCTTTCCCTGTACTGATCAGTCCTGAAGTATATTTAAACTGCTGATGTTGAAAACCAAGAAGCGGATTCCAGATTTTGCCCTCAGCCTCTTCCTTTTTTGTAATGATCTTAAGAATACTGTTTTGTATTTCAATATTCTTACCATCTGTATAAAAGTGCTTATCCCCTGGTAAAGCGTAAGTATCCTTTAAAAGCACATCTCCCCAGAAGTAATTGTTCATCCATTTTTTAGTATCCGGTTTGCCATCGGTGAAATCATCTTCAAACGTCAATTCCCAGTCAGTGATCTTATGAAAATCATTTTGTTTTTTAAGCTTGTAGTACCAGATTATTTTTTCAGATTTCTTCAGATCCAGGTATTCCTGTTCCAGTTTGTATTCTTCCGATTGCTCATATTTTTTCTGTGGGCTGAGAGCCATATAATCTTTAACCTTCTTAAATTCTTCTGAATTGACAAATTTCTCAAGATTTTCATATCCTGCAATTTCTTCAGAACCATCAAGTCTCTGAAAGTTTTCAAGCAGCGGTGAGGTCTTAAATTTAAAGTAGTTCCTTATGGAAGAAGATTTTTGCATGCCGGCATATTCCTGCTGTTTCTGAAAAGCCGCAGAATTTTTAAATTCATTACCGGTATTTTGTTTCTCTTCGGCAAATTCTTTTGAATTTACATACTCCGCCAGTTTTTCATATTTTTTCAGTTCATCAGATCCGTCAACCTTTAAATATTCCTCAAGCTCTTTTGATGATTTTGTTTTATAATAATTCTTAATGTGCTTCGCTTTTTTCAATTTCAGGTATTCCTGTTGTTTTTTAAACTCATCCGTACCTGCAAATTTCTGAGCTTTTATAGTTTTTTTCTTATCTGAAAACTCACCGGTATTAATTATTTTTTCAAGTTCCTCATACCTTTTAAGTTCAGCTGAATCAGTGTATTCATTGAAGTCATTAAAGTCTTTAATCAATGCAGCTTCTTCAGATTCAATCTTAGCTGTGGAAGGGAACATTCCAAGTAAAACTTTTAAACTGGCCATATTTCTTTGAATTGAATGCTGTTAATAAAGTAGTTAAAGATATAAAAAATATGGAATATGAATTAAAATTTCCTTAATTACCAGGTACGATACTTCCTTCCCTTGAAATAATAATGGACACCAATATAGATGACAAGCTGCTGATATTTACCGATAATATATTTGACCTGGGCAAATGCATTGATATCTTTTTCAACAATCATTTCAATGCCGGTACCAATGGCAAAACCAGGAAGAATTTCATATTTATTTTCAAGATCCGGCACCTCAGTATTCCAGATATTATATACATTGGTGAAATCTACACCGGCAAGAGCATAGAAAAGCAGTTGTTTTTCCGTTGCCAGCGTATAAGTCAGATCGGCATCCAGGCTTCCGAAGTATGTTTTTTTTTCGCCGTCCTGATATATTCTCTTTTTAGGAAGTTGGAAAGTAATTGATGGAATCACAAAAAAATTTTCATTGATCTCCATGACGCCCCTGAAATTAAAGCCTGGATTTCCGATATTCAGATCGGAATTATTGATGGGAGAATTAAAAGTAAGTCCTCCGCCAAATCTGTTAAACTGCCCTTGAAGCTTCGGAAAATAGACAATCAGGAAGAAGATGAGACAGGCTGAATAAGCTAACTTTTTAGTCATTGAATCAAATTGGAATTTCGGCATAAAGATAATTTATTTGAGAAATGTCTGTTTTTTATAAAGGATAGAAAAAACTTAAAAGTCATCTGATTCCCCGGGGATTTTGTCAGGAGCAATCCTGCATATAATCCCTAAGGAAAAAACAAATTGGTGTTTATCACCAAGTGTATATTTCACTTCTGCAAATGGATTGAAGAATTTATGAATAAGCAGTTGACTACCTGCACCGATATTTAATCCCAGCTTTGTTGTAGTAATTTTATCTTTGTAAGGTTTTTGTCCTGCTATTAACTCATCTATTCGCTTTGTTTCGTTTGTGAAATTCAGTCCCATCAAACCGAATAATTGGACTTTTGATTTTTCCATTACAACGTAATGTCCGTCAAAATTAATATTCCACCATGTGTATTCATGTGTCCCGTCTGTAACATTAAAAGTATGTGGAAAGAAGTACGTTGCATTTGGTACAAGGTCTATTTTTTCATTGACGGAATAAATGGCATATGCGCTCACGCCCGGTTCCTTAATCCATGTTCCGTAATTTGCAGCTGCTCCCAAAAATGTGAACTGGGCAAATAATCCGGATTGTATAAGGAAAGCGATCATGATTATTAAAATAGATATTTTTCTGTTCATATCAGTTACTTAATTACTCAATGCATCAAAAATACAAAAGAGAGATTATCAATACAAATAAAAATATTTATATAGTTTATTAGGTGTATGTAAAAAAGAGTGTAAGGTTCGCAAAGTCTAAATATTTGCTAATCTGCTCTTTTCAAGTTTTTTATTGACTTTGCTATCTCTACATGAAACCTCCTATTGAAGTTGTGTTATATTCTAAAAATACTAACTTTGTTTTTAGGTATTCATGTAAACAGTTAAACAAAATTTCCATGGCTCAGAATAAAGGTGCAATCATACAGGTAATTGGACCTGTCATTGATATCAGTTTTGAAAAATCCGGGGAAGATCTCCCCAATATCCATGATGCGCTCGAGATCAAACGCCATGATGGTACTACGCTTGTTATTGAGTGTCAACAGCATATTGGCGAAAATACTCTAAGGGCAGTAGCGATGGACAGTACAGACGGTTTGACAAGAGGGATGGAGGTTATTGCTACCGGGGCATCCATTCGCATGCCTGTCGGAGAGCAGATCAGGGGACGTCTGTTAAATGTTACCGGTGATGCGATTGACGGCATGGAACAATTGGATAAAACCGGCGGGTACGAAATTCATAATAAACCACCAACATTTGAAGAACTCTCCACCGAGAAAGAGGTTTTATTCACGGGTATAAAAGTTATTGATCTTCTTGAACCTTATTCTAAAGGGGGCAAGATTGGACTTTTCGGGGGTGCAGGTGTGGGAAAAACGGTCATTATCATGGAACTGATCAATAATATCGCAAAGAAATATTCCGGATTATCTGTTTTTGCAGGCGTTGGAGAAAGGACAAGGGAAGGAAATGATCTCCTCAGAGAAATGATCGAATCAGGTGTCATCAGGTATGGAAAGGAATTTCTGACGAGCATGGAGGCCGGCAGCTGGGATCTCGACCTGGTTGATCATAAAGTACTAAAAGAATCACAGGCAACACTGGTATTTGGCCAGATGAATGAACCACCTGGTGCACGTGCAACTGTTGCACTGTCGGGATTGACAGTGGCTGAATCATTTCGCGACGGCGATGAACAGAGCGGTGGAAGAGACATACTGTTTTTTGTGGATAATATCTTCCGCTTTACCCAGGCAGGATCGGAAGTGTCGGCTTTGCTTGGAAGAATGCCATCTGCTGTGGGGTATCAACCCACCCTGGCTACCGAAATGGGAATCATGCAGGAAAGGATAACCTCCACAAAAAGAGGATCCATTACCTCTGTCCAGGCAATCTATGTCCCTGCTGACGACCTGACAGATCCGGCACCGGCAACAACTTTTGCACATCTTGACGCAACAACCGTACTGAGCAGGAAAATTTCGGAACTTGGAATTTATCCTGCTGTTGATCCACTCGATTCAACATCCAGGATCCTGTCATCTGAAGTAGTAGGTAATGAACATTACAATACTGCCCAGCGTGTGAAGGAACTGCTGCAGCGTTATAAAGAACTGCAGGATATTATTGCTATTCTGGGAATGGATGAACTTTCGGAAGAAGATAAACTTGTTGTACACAGAGCAAGGAGGGTATCACGTTTCCTTTCTCAGCCTTTCCATGTCGCTGAATCATTTACAGGTATCCCTGGTTGCCTTGTCTCTATCGAGGATACGATTAAAGGATTCAATATGATCATGGATGGAGAAGTAGATAAATACCCTGAATCTGCATTTAACCTTGTCGGAACAATTGAGGATGCCATTGCAAAAGGTGATAAGATGCTTGCCGATGCAAACAGGTAATATAATTCGCGGTATCAGTGAGCAAAGATTCTATTATGCAACTTGAAATTATTACACCTGATCAAAAGGTCTTTACCGGTGATGTTAAGCTTGTAAAAGTGCCGGGAAGCAAAGGTTCTTTTGAAATCCTTAAGAACCATGCACCAATCATTTCAACCCTTGAAAACGGTGAAATAAAAATTATTGATATGCAGGATAAAACAGTTCATTATGAAATCAGCGGCGGTGTAATAGAAGTAAAACAAAATAATATTATAATCCTCGCAGAATCAGTTATCCTTTAAATTTCTTAACCACAATAAAATAACTGATATATGCTTTCAAAATTTTTATTCATCACAATACTGGCTTCACTCTTTGTTTCAGTACCCGTTTCTAAAGAGAAAATTACTTTTGAAGCTTCCGATGGACTGGAAATCACTGCTGATCTTTATTTGACAGAAGAAGAATACCCTTATATCATTCTCTTTCACCAGGAAGGATCAAGCCGGGGAGAATATAACGAAACAGCCTTTAAATTTACAAAACTTAATTATAACTGCCTTGCAGTAGATCTTCGTTCCGGTGATAATGAAAATTTTGTAAGTAATGAAACGGCCAGGAGTGCCAGGCAAACAGGAAAACCTGCAAGATTCCTGGATGCTTCCACTGATGTCCGTGCTGCTATAGATTATGCCTACAGCCTTAATAACAAGAAAGTTATTCTTGTTGGAAGTTCATATTCTGCCTCTCTTTGCATGCTTATTGGCAAGGATAATCCGGATGTTCAGGCTGTCATCGCTTTCAGTCCGGGAGAATTTTTTGGTGACGACCTCCGTGTTGAAAATGAGCTCACTTCATTTGATAAACCCCTTTTTGTAACAGGAACCAGGTCAGAATATGCTTATATCACCCAGATGCTTCAAAATCTTGATAAGGAGCGTTATACTTTTTTTCAACCTGCCGATTCGCTTGGTGTTCATGGTTCGAAAGCATTATGGGAAGATAATGAATCAAAAGACGAATACTGGCTGGCTCTTCTTCTTTTCTTCAATTCCCTGAAAACAGCCGATTCTTAATCCCTGTATCCTGATAATATAAATCTTCATATCTTTATCCATTCGTTCACATTGAACAATGAGACCAAAAGATGGATATCCCGGCAGTTTGCTTAGCTCTACCATGAAACAGATCTTTATTAAAACTGTATCTTGATTTATAAGTTTATTGGTGGTATGTCACAATCATTTTTTCACGCAATCTTGCCTGCCGGCATTGTAAAACTTCAGATTATTGGTAAAATTTCTTATTATACGGTTCAGTTCTATCGGTGATATTGTTCTGACTTCACCTGTTATCCGTTGTCTTAAAAAACAAACCGGAGAAGCTGAAATCCATTTTCTCGTAAAAAAACAATTTCTACGTGTTATTTCTGCTAATCCCCATATTAATAAAATCCATATTCTGGATGATAATCTTCAAACACTTATTCATGATCTCAGAAATGAGCATTTCGATTATATCATTGATCTTCACCATAATATCCGCTCATTTTTTGTTAAATCCAGGTTAAGGGTCATGTCTTTTTCTGTCAACAAACTCAATTTCAGGAAATGGTTAATGGTAAACCTTAAAATCAATTATCTCCCTGAAAAGCATATTGTTGACAGGTATCTTGAGACTATAAAAATGTTTGATGTTCAGAATGATAATGCCGGCCTTGATTATTTTGTTCCGCCGGAAGACGAAGTGGATCCGGGCAGTATTGCGGATTCCTTCAGTAAAGGCTATATTGCTTTAGTAATCGGAGGCAAACATACCACCAAACAATTACCTGCAGAAATGATCATTAATCTCTGCAAAACTCTTAACAGTCCGGTTATCTTAATGGGAGGACCCGAAGACCAGCCAACAGCCAGAATTATTTCTGAGAAGCTTGGCAGCCAGGTTTTTAACAGCTGTGGTAAATTCAATATCAGTCAATCCGCTTCACTCGTAAGACAAGCCCGGCTTTTAATCACACCAGATACAGGACTGATGCATATTGGAGCCGGATTTAATAAAATCATTCTTTCTGTTTGGGGAAATACTATTCCTGAATTTGGGATGTATCCTTATTTGCCTCATCCTTCTTCAAAGATTTTTGAAGTGAAAGGGCTTTACTGCCGTCCATGTTCCAAAATCGGATTCTCAAAATGTCCAAAAGGACATTTCCGTTGTATGAGGGATATTGATGTGAATGAGATTGCTGAATATGCAAACAAACTTACTTCTGAGTCCAGGGAATTATCAGATAACTAAGAGTATATTGGTTTAAGATACTTTTA
>CAZRHW010000050.1:0-8768 GCA_964599785.1 uncultured Bacteroides sp.
ATCCGCATCGATGGAGGTCTTTACATACCATACCGGATCCCATGTGAGATCCTCATTCTCACCGTCATTCGAGAGAATCGCGTCTGCCTTGACTCCTGATGCACTCACCATAAATATGAAAGCCGTCCTTTGATCAAAGTAAGTGTCAAGTTGAATACTTACCATGTCGCCTTCGATACCATCCTTTCGTGTTAATCGCCTTTCAATGCTGTCAGGCTCCGTATCAAATGCCCAGATAGCTATATAAATATTGTCGTTATCGTACAGTATTTTAAATCCCGTTTCCTGTGATGGTTCTTTGCCCTCATAAGGTTTCTGCTGAACAAAATTATTAATCCATGCCAGGTATAGCCATTCAGTATCATCCAGTTTCCCGTCAATAACAGGGGCACCTGACCTCACTTTGTAAGCATTGCATATTTTTTTACTTTTTAAAGCAGGCTGGCATAATCCCTGTAATGAAAAACAAACCAGAGAAAAAATAATTGTAACGCGTAGCATAGGTCCTGAAATAAAAATGAGCTTCAATTAAGCCGCACCTTTTCTCTATATCATATGAGAGCAATATAAATCCAGCATCTAAAATAACCAGATTTTTCCATTTTCAGCTTTTTCCCAATCTATAACCGGATGAAGCCGTAAGTTCCTCTGTAAGAAAAAAACTGAACAACATCAGGCAATTCTTTTAATTTTATCGTTTTATTTGCCAGATTCTTTATATTAACATGTTATGCAGTTTGAGCTAAGATAGGAATGAGGAATTATTTATATGAGGCTGTCTAAAAGTTCATTAATTTTTATTTCTCGCAGATTAACGCAGATTTTATCGCTGATTTGCGCAGATGTAATGTGTTGAAAATTAGTACTCTGCGGAAATCTGCGGATTTATCTGCGAATATCTGCGAGAATCCTTTAAAGACTTTTTAGACAGCCTTACATAATAAACCACCAGTACTCTGTTATCTCCTTTTTACAAACCGCACAACACGATTATATTACACCTGATGTATCAATATTATTTTAAAATACAATCATTTATATCCCTTATTGTGATTATCTTTTTTATACCTGCACTTTCTTTTTCTCAGGATACCATTTCCGGCATACAGCCATCAGTTCCGCAGCCGACCTATACCACAAGCAGGTTGGTGACCGGAAAGCCTGTCATTGACGGGAAACTGGATGATGAGTGCTGGAAACACGGCACATGGGCAGGTGACTATACGCAATGGATACCCAGGGAAGGGGCAAAACCCACCTGGCCAACGGAATTTAATATTCAATACGACGACAGGAATTTATATGTTGCATTCAGGGGTTTTGACGGAGAGCCGGAGAAGATCAGCAGGTTTGCCGGTGTAAGGGATGAACAGGTGGGGGATATGATGGGAGTGACTTTTGACAGTTACCGGGATTACCGCACAGGATTCGAGTTTACGATCACGGCATGGGGACAGAAATCGGATCTTATTTTATTCAATCCGATGAACTGGGATTTTAACTGGGATCCGGTATGGAAAGGGAAGGTGGGTCTGGAAGATAGTGCATGGGTAGCAGAAATGGAAATACCGTTGAGTCAGATCCGTTACAGCAACCAGGATGAGCAGGTGTGGGGCATGCATACCTGGAGGTGGATATCACGCCTCCAGGAGGAGAGCAACTGGGAAAGGCAAAGCAAAACAGGTCCCGGGATGCTGTATAATTTCGGCGAACTCAAAGGCATCCGGGGATTGAAAAAATCACGCCGTCTTGAGATCATGCCTTTTGCAGTGGGTGAACTGAAGACATTTGAAGAGCAAAGATCCAATCCATTTGCTGAAAACGGAAAATCCTGGTCAGGTAGCGCCGGCCTTGATGCAAAAATAGGGATCTCCAGCAATTTCACCGTTGACATAACGGTAAACCCGGATTTCGGGCAGGTCGAGTCCGACCCTTCGGTCATGAACCTTACAGCTTTTGAAACATTTTATGAAGAGAAACGTCCTTTCTTTCTGGAAGGACTGACCATCTTTGATTTTAATTTTGACGACCAGTCCCTGTTCTATTCCAGGCGTATAGGCCATTCACCTTCCCATACCATCGATGCGGATGAAAATCTCTTTGTACAGCCACCTGACAAGACCACCATACTGAGTGCAGTAAAATTCAGCGGAACGACTTCGGGCGGATTGTCGGTCGGACTTATACAAAGCCTTACGGCCAATGAATTTGCGAGGCTCAGCGATACATCGGGAAACAGGAGCAGGATGAAAGTTGAACCGCTCACCAGCTATACCGTGGCAAGGATACAGAAGGGATATAAAGCCGGAAATACTGTTGTGGGCGGAATGATTACATCTGTGAACCGCGTGATTGACGAGAATCATCTGGAATTTCTCAACAGCAATGCCTATGCCGGCGGTATCGATATACTGCACCACTGGAAGGATAAGGAGTTTTTTTTCGATGGAAAACTGCTGGGCAGTCTGGTAAATGGTAATGAAAAAGCAATGACTGCACTTCAGGAGTCATCTGCACGTTATTACCAACGGCCCGGGGCGGATTATCTCAGTTATGACACGACTAAAACCAGCCTGGGCGGTGTAGGAGGCAGGCTGAGGATCGGGAAAAAATCAAAGGGATTCTGGCGCTATTCAACAGGTGTGACATGGCTTTCACCCGGACTGGAATTCAATGATCTGGGTTACATGAGACAGGCAGATGAAATCAATAACCAAAACGAGGTATCATATTTTGTAAATCAACCTGTTTCGATCTTCAGGACTTACAACATCGCCCTGGAACAGTTCAACTCGTGGAATTTCGGCGGCACATACCTTGGTTCGGGAGGACATCTCTCCTTATATTCGGAATTCAAAAACCAGTGGACCTTCACAGCAAATTTAATTTACCACTCAAAGGCCCCCGATACAAGGATTTTAAGAGGAGGACCGGATATGGTCATGCCAGGAGACATGATGATGTTCGGTTCTGTCAGAACGGACCCTTCGAAAAAAGTAGCCTTTACCCTTAACGGACAATTTGAAAAATCTGCGAATCATTGCACAACAAACTGGGATGTTGAACCGGGAATAACAATCCGGCCGGTAAATATTCTGAAAATAAGACTATCAGCAAATTATTCTGAGAACTATAACATGCTTCAATATGTCTCGGAAACTGATTATTTATCGGAAAAAAGATATATCCTCGGTACCATCGACCAGCAAACCCTTGGATTTACATTCAGGCTTGATCTGAACCTCACCCCAGAACTGTCCGTGCAGTATTACGGGAGTCCTTTTGTTTCCAGGGGCGCCTATTCGGATTTCAAGCGCGTTACGGATCCTGAAGCAAAAGATTTCAACGAACGTTTTTCAATTCTTACAGATCCCATCATATCAGGTAATGTGCTCGGTTTTGATGAGAATAATGACATGATCCCCGATTATGATGTTTATAATCCTGATTTCAATTTTTACCAGTTCCGTTCCAACCTGGTTGCCCGGTGGGAATACAGTCCCGGCTCTTTTATTTACCTCGTATGGTCCGGTGAACGGACAGGGAGAAATAATTATTCAAATGCATCACTTGGTGATTCTTACGACCTGCTCAGGGATGTATTTCCGAACAACATATTCCTGATTAAGCTTAACTACTGGTTCTCCTTATAGAGCACAAAAAAACAGCTACACGGTTGAATGTGTAATTGTTTGATTGTCCTTGGCAGCAAGAGGGGGATCTGAACCTCCGGACTCATGAATAAAATTCGAGAATCGAAACCTCGAAATCCGGACAATTTCTGAAGCGAAGCAAAAGAAATTTTCCATGAGCGGGATGTGGGTTAGCCATGTGTGTAGCGAATAAACAAACCCGAAAATCGAAATGCCAAAAAACGAAACAATTCTGCGCAATCTGCAGATTAAATCTGCGATCCCGATAGCTGTTGGGATGTAGGGAAATGTCAAGCGGATTTTGCAACCATACAACATGTCGTTAAATATAACTTTTTCAGAAAATGTCTTTTTATTTTCCAAAAAGTTCCGTAAATTTGTTCCATTAATTAGTTTTATTAATATTAATTTATGGGATGTGAAAATTGGATATACCAGAGGATCGGCTGATCAGCAGAATCTGAAATTACAAGTTAAGGCGCTGAAAGAATATGGTTGTGAGAAAATTTTTCAGGATAAACCGGGTTCTGTCAGAAACAAACCTGAGTTAGAACGAATGATCCGTCAGCTCCGGAAGGGTGATATGGTTGTTACCTGGAAACTTAACCACATAGGAAAATCTTTAAAAGACCTTATCAACCTGATTGATCTGTTCAGAGAAATTGAAGTTGATTTTGTAAGTATCCGGGACAATATTAACACAGGTACAAGTCAGGGCAGACTGTTCTATAAAGTGATTGCTTCACTTTCTGAGTTTGAAAGGGAGCAGAAGATGGAAAGGTCTGTTACCGGTCCGGTACCTGCCGGAAAACGGCGCAGAAAAGGAGGAAGGCCAAAAGGATTATCGGGTAATTCAATTCTTAAAGCCAGGAAAGCAAAACAGTTATATGAAAATGACAATATGCCGGTTGCCGGCATTGCACAATCACTTGGAATCGGGAAAACTACTCTCTACAGGTATTTACATTATATTGGGGCAGATATTGTTCATCAGAAAGAAACCGGACCGGTAATGCCAGACAAAAATGAAGAAAAAAATAAAATCAGAAAGGAATTATTCAACAAACTCCTTGAATCTAAAGCATTCTGGTCGTATTCGAATGTCAGGTACGGGAAAATTCCGGATGATGTCCTGGTTCAAAAGGTTATGGAAGAGCTGGATATCAGCGACATCAAAAAGTTGTTTTCAATTTATAATAAGAATTATCTCCGCAAGGTCTGGAAAAACGGAATGGTTGCCCAGGATCCCTATTACAGAAGTTTAAATATCCTGCTGGCAAAACTGTTTTTCAATATTAAAAAACCTGAAGAATATATCAGGAAAGTGCAAAATGCGTTTCAAAATTCTCTTTCTGAATCATGACTGGAGTTAATAAAACCACTGAAAAAGTTCTTTTATCTCTTTCCAAAAGTGAATTAATAAAAGATTACACCCTGATAGGGGGAACTGCCTTATCAATTCAAATCAATCACAGGATCAGTAAGGATCTGGATTTTTGTATCTGGCAGGACCGGGTTAGTGGGAAATTATATGAAGTTCAGTGGTCCAAAATTGAAAAACTGTTAGCGTCGGAATTCAAAAGTGTTACCAGGGACCTGATAGATCTGCAGCAGGTAAATTTCTTGGCTGGTGATGTCAGGATTACTTTTTTTGTTCGTGAAAATGTTAATTCCGGTGTGTTAAAGGAGAAATACCTGATCAATTATATGAATTATCCGGATATTGAATCTCTGGGTACAATGAAGCTGGAATTGCTTCAGAGAAGAAATATATATAAAGATTATTATGACATATATTCCATTCTCCGGGAAGGCTGCAGTATCGTTAAGCTGATAAATCTGGCTATCGGATATTCAAGGAATAAATTAAAAACAAAGGGAATTCTAAGTATTCTTTCAAATGCTGAGAAGTTCAGAAAAGAGAGGGATTTTGAATTGTTGAATCCAAAATATCAGGTTACCCCGGAAGAAATTCGTGACTATGTCATTGATCAGTACAAAAAAGAATTTGAAAAATCTACCTGAATAATAGCTAAACCACAGAGTACACAGACCTGCCTGCCGAAGCGGCAGCGCAGGCAGGGAATTACACAAAGAACACAGAGACTGGTTGCTGTTAGCGGCTCAGGGATTTGAGGTATTTTAAGCTGGCTACTCTATCACAATTTTCCCTCTGTAGACATCAGGCCCCCTCAATTTCATACTTGCTCCACGTTAAGATAGGTTAGATGTTTATTCGTATCGCAGGCTGTTTGCCGGATTGGCCATGGCTGCCTATATTGACTGCACCCCGACGGCTATAAAAGTAACCAAAACGGCCAGAATCCCGCTGCCAAGGAAAACCATTAAATCCAGGTTAATATGATACGGATAGTTGTCGAGCCATTTCTGAAGGACAATCCAGGCCATTGGCCAGGATATAACGGTGGCGATGATCACCAGTAAAATGAATCTCCCGGAAATCAGCAAAATAACATTGGATATGGTGGATCAGCATAAATTAAATTGCGATCAGATAGTTATCACAATTTTTTAATAATAAATGCGATTAAATGATATTTCATTTTCCCAGATTAAAGACTTGAATCTTAAAATTTCGCTGCATCTCACAGGATGGATCTGTGATAAAGTAAATATATTCTCCGAATCGCCCCATGGGAGGATAAATTGAAGTTTCGAGGATCCTCGAAAAACCAGCAATCCGCCTGAGGCGGATGCAGTTTTTCGTGACAAGGAACCATGAACCATAAACCGGGAACCATATATCAGATTATTCCTCCTTTGAAATAGTATTATCTTTTTTTAGTCGCTTTGCGTCTTTTAAGGCTTTATAGATGATCCATTCCAGTTGCCCGTTTGTACTCCGGAATTCGTCGGCTGCCCATTTTTCGACAGCCGAAAAAATATCACCATTAATCCTTAAGGCAAACGACTTTTTCTTTATCATATTCCTGTTTAACTTTACCTGTTTTATATCTGATCAGGAAGAGTATTTCCTGCCATCATTTTTCCCATCGCATAAGAAAGGGCCTGAGCCCTTTGACTTCCCAGAAGGATAATTTTCCCGTTTTTCAGGAATAACTTCAGGCCAATATTCCCTGTCACATTGTAGGCTTTGCCATATTTCCGGGATCTCTGTCTGATACCCCAGCCACCATATTGAGCAACAGGCCTGTATTTCCCGACTTCGTACCTTTCAATTTCCGTTCTGACAATTCTCCTCCATTTTCTGACCAGGGGAGGATACCTGAAAATGATTTCATTTTCACGGATTTCAACCTGGAGGCGCATGGTTTTAAAAAGAAGTAAAATACCCGTCATAAGTAAAGTGACCAGCAATGCTGTCAATGCAAGGACACCATTGCTTGCGGGATTATCCCCCCAGGGTTGCCCGGTGGTGACCTGGCGGAACAAACCGTACCAGAGAGGCACTACGGATGCAGCAAATGCTGCCGGAAGTATGAACCAGATCCACCGCCGGCTGAATTTTTGTTCTTCCCTGAATAATATTTTTTCCATAAAGACTAATAGAGTGTTCCGGTATTCACAATCGGTGTCGTCTCCTTATCACCGCAAAGAACCACCATCAGGTTGCTTACCATGGAGGCTTTCTTCTCCTCATCGAGCTGGACAATATCTTTTTTGCTCAGCTCTGCCAGGGCCATTTCCACCATACTTACAGCCCCTTCCACAATTTTAAATCGTGCGGCCACGATGGCGGAAGCCTGCTGACGCTTCAGCATCGCCTGGGCAATCTCCTGTGCATAGGCAAGATAGTTGATCCTGGCTTCCATCACCTCCACTCCCGCAATATTCAGTCTTTCGCTCAATTCCTTTTCCAGCTGGACATTCACTTCCTCCCCTCCGCTGCGCAGGGTGACTTCAGCTTCCTGGTCATCAAAATTGTCATACGGATAGATTCCTGCCAGTTTCCGGACAGCCGCTTCTGTCTGGATGTTCACGAAGTGTTCGTAATCATCGACCTGGAAAGCAGCCCTGAAAGTCTCCTGAACACGCCATACTAAAACAGCACCGATCATGATCGGATTACCGATTCTGTCGTTAACCTTTATGGGGTCTGAATTAATATTGCGTGCTCTCAGTGAAATCTTTTTTCTTGATAAAAAAGGATTTATCCAGTAAAATCCATTGTCTTTTACGCTCCCCCTGTAAGCTCCGAAAAGAACAAGAACTGAACTTTCATTTGGATTAACAATCAGAAATCCGATAGCAAGGAAAATAAAAACGATTGCCATAATGACGGCGGGGAGAACCATGCCGCGTATCGCGGAGAATATGACCGCTGCCAGCAAAACGAGCTCTATGAGTACCATCACGTAGCCCGAAAAAGGTGAATATTTCTTTTCCATAATATTATGATATTATTTTGATATCAAATATACATCATTTTAATTTAAATTCCAAATAATTTTTTATTTATTTTTTTTAATAAAAGAATGGAACCATTGACCGTTAAAACTTATTGTTGTATCTAAGGTTTTGCTTGAATTCTTTTAACTCCAGGTATGGATTTAAAATCCTGAACAAGATTAAACTTCCGGATAAAACAATTATCTTTAAATTTCATCTGTATAGATTTAATAACAGTTTCAATATGAGAAAAATAATACTGTTTTCCTGCCTGGCACTTTTCCTGGGTTCATCTCATCCGGATGAAAAAGAAGTGATATTTTGTAACCCCATGAACCTGAATTATCGCTTTCAGGCCAGTTCAGAGATTTCTTACCGGGAAGCTGCAGATCCTGTGGTGACTATGTATAAGGACAAATATTTCTTATACGCATCACATAGCGGCGGCTACTGGTATTCAGACGATCTGCTAAACTGGAATTTTATTCATATAACAACATTACCTATCGAGGATTATGCCCCTGATGTGATCACGATTAACGACACTGCTTATTATATCGCTTCATCCATGATGAAAAAACCTGTTTATTATACAACCAACCCTTTCGAGGATAATTGGAAACCAATGGAAAAGAGCTTGCCGTTTGCGGTCTGGGATCCCCACTTTTTCCTGGATGATGACGGGAAAAGATACCTTTACTGGGGTTGCTCCAATAATGATAATCAGCCTATAAGAGTTGTTCA
>CAZRHW010000051.1:0-4914 GCA_964599785.1 uncultured Bacteroides sp.
ATTAAATTCTTGTAACTAATTGAAATTTCTTACGTATAAAGGCATCCGAAAAAAGTCATCATATATCACATGTTTTGTAATTGATTTTGTTGAGTAATTAATTGATAACACGATTTTCACAGACCCTATTCCGGCTATGCAAAATCCGGAATGTTAATTTTGTCGATTCTATACCACAACACGTTAATAAATACTGATTATATATGAAATTATCTCAGTTTAGATATTATTTACCAGATGAACTGATCGCGAAGTATCCATCTGAAAACAGGGATGAATCAAGATTAATGGTACTTCACAGAGACACCGGAGAAATTGAACACAGGATTTTTAAAGACATACTGGAATATTTCAATGACAAAGATGTTTTGATTTTCAACAATACCAAAGTATTTCCAGCCCGGTTATACGGCAACAAAGAAAAGACAGGGGCAGAGATTGAAGTATTTCTCCTCCGGGAACTTAACAGAGAACAGCGACTCTGGGATGTCCTTGTTGATCCTGCCAGAAAAATACGGATTGGAAATAAATTGTATTTCGGCGAAGATGATGTATTGGTTGCCGAAGTTATTGATAATACAACCTCCAGGGGAAGGACCCTTCGTTTTTTATATGATGGCGATTATGAGGATTTCAAAAAAACCCTTTACAGTCTCGGTGAAACTCCTTTGCCTAAATTTATAAAAAGAAGTGTTGAACCTGAAGACCAGGAAAGGTATCAGACAGTTTATGCTCAGCACGAAGGAGCGGTGGCAGCCCCTACTGCCGGAATGCATTTCAGCAAACAGCTCCTGAAAAGACTTGAAATCAAGGGCTGCGAATTTGCATTTATCACGCTCCATGTCGGATTAGGTAATTTCAGGACGGTTGATGTTGAAGATCTGACCAAACATAAAATGGATTCTGAACGGATCATCATTTCAGAAGAAGCTACAGAAATAGTTAACACCGCAAAAGACCGTAAGAATAATATTTGTGCAGTAGGGACAACAGTTACCCGAACGCTTGAAAGTTCTGTATCCACCACCGGATATCTTAAGCCATTCGACGGATGGACAAATAAATTTATTTTCCCCCCATATGAATTTAAGATTCCGAATATAATGATATCTAATTTCCATCTCCCCCTCTCAACTCTTCTTATGATGGTTGCAGCTTTTACGGGTTATAGATTATTACTCGATAGTTACAAAGTGGCTATTAAAGAAAAGTACCACTTTGGAACATATGGGGATGCAATGCTCATCTTATAGCGTGAGTCGTGAGTCGATGTGTGGGTGAAGGTGTGAGTTTGGGTTCATGATTCAGTGTATATTTTGACTAACTCTTTTCCGCTAAGTATATGCCACTTATTAATTCCATAGTCTCCTGGTTGAATATTAAAAGGTTACATCAAATCGATCTTTTTATGAAATATCCATTTGATGTTCAGAAAGAAACCCTTTTCAAGTTAATCGACAGGGCAAGTAATACAGAATTCGGGGAAAAATTCGGTTTTTCTGAAATCAATTCAATCCGGGATTTCCAAAAGCAGGTGCCTGTTCATTCATACGACGACCTGAAGGAATACATTAAAAGGGTCATGAAAGGTGAGCAAAATCTTTTATGGCCGAGTGAGATAAAATGGTTTGCTAAATCATCAGGAACAACCACTGATAAAAGTAAGTTTATCCCTGTAAGTATGGAGGCCCTTGAAGAATGTCATTTCCGCGGAGGTAAAGATACCATTGCCATCTATACACAAAATTATCCCAATACAAAAATACTCACAGGAAAAGGGCTGACACTCGGAGGCAGTCACAAAATCTCGAGTTACACAAATCAATCTTATTATGGGGATCTTTCTGCGATCCTCATCGAAAACCTTCCTTTCTGGGCGAATTTTATCCGCACACCCAGCCAGGAGGTTGCACTTATGGACGAATGGGAAGAGAAACTTGATATGATAACAAGAGAGACTTTAAAGGAAAATGTCACCAATATTGCCGGTGTACCTTCATGGAATCTTGTCCTGATTAATTATATCCTTGAATTTACAGGTAAAAATAACCTCCTTGAAATCTGGCCAAACCTGGAATTATTCACACACGGTGGTGTAAACTTTTCTCCTTACAGGGATCAATTTAATAAATTAATCCCTTCTGATTCTATGAATTATATGGAGGTATATAATGCATCAGAAGGATTTTTTGCTCTTCAGAATGATCCTTTTCACGACGATATGTTATTAATGCTCGATTATGGTGTATTTTACGAATTTATACCTGTTGAAAATATTGAATCTCCGGCTCACGAAGCCTATACCATTGCAGATGTTAAGACAGGTGTTAATTATGCATTGGTTATAACCACAAATGGAGGTTTATGGCGTTACCTGATTGGCGATACGGTGATTTTTACATCGGTTTTCCCGCATAAGATCAAAATCTCCGGCCGAACAAAACATTTTATTAATGCTTTCGGAGAAGAGATCATCATTGATAATGCTGAGAAGGCCCTGAAGATTGCCTGTGAAAAAACGAACAGTTCGATAAATGAATACACTGCTGCACCAGTATATATGACCGGAAGATCAAAGGGATCCCATGAATGGCTGATTGAATTTGAGGATGAACCTGCCAATATAGAATATTTCACAAAGATCCTGGACAATGCGCTATGCAGTATCAATTCAGATTACGAAGCTAAACGTTATAAGAATATAACACTCGAAATGCCAGTTATACGACAACTTGAAAAAGGAACGTTTTACAGGTGGCTGAGCAGCAAAGGAAAACTAGGTGGGCAGAATAAGGTTCCACGCCTTTCAAATGACAGAAAATATGTTGAAGAAATACTGAAAATAACAACATGCGAATAATATTCATCCTGATTATCCTGCAAATTATTTTGATTGATTTTCAAAATAATTATAAACTTTCCGGTACCCTGAAAATAACAGGTGATCAGTTTTTTTCCGATCCCATTGGGAATATTTATATTATCCAGGGCAACCGGATCCAGAAATATAATAACCGCCTGGAAAAATTAGCCGACTATTCCAATGTTTATCTTGGCAACATTACTTCTGCCGATGTATCTGATCCATTACGTATACTGGTATATTACAGAGAATTCAATCAGGTTATCTGGTTAGATAATTTCCTCCTGGAATTAAGAAGTCCATTACGATTGGATGATCTCTTTATTGATCAGGTTGAGCTCGTCTGTTCTTCCAGTCAGGGTGGATTCTGGGTTTATAACCGCCTGAAAAATCAGATCCAGTATTTTGATTCAAGTCTCCGGCTCATCCATGAAAGTATAAACCTGCAACCACTTATAGGAGAAGTTAAACCATCTGCGATGATTGAAAAAAGCAGTATTGTGTATTTGAATATTCCTGAAACCGGAATTTTTTTGTTTGATCGTTTTGGATCTTACTCCCGAACATTACCGGTTTTTCCCGATACTCAATTCCAGGTATCGAATGAAAATATATATTATACAAACTGCAAAATATTTAATAAATTCAGTTTATCAACCTATACCAATACTGAAATTAATCTGCCTGATACAACAGATTTACAAATGGCTATGATCCAACCAGGATTTTTGTACCTTTTTAAAAAAGACAGGGTCTGTATCTACAAATCAACTGGTTCCAATTAATTTTGTTTGTCTCTCCGGAATTATTTCCTCTTCAATAATATTTCTTTTATCTCAGATCAATCCTTTGTACAATTTGTTTTTCCTTAATAATTGAATATGAAGGTATGATTATCTGACTCCGCGAAAATATCCAGAGATAAATGTCTCATTATCAATGCCTTTATTAATGTTGCATAATGGATTAATAAAATATTCCATTTTGCATCAAACTAACCCAAAAGATTTGCATTTTTTATAAATAATTATTTTACTTTGGGAATAAAATATTAGTCGCGTAATGAAGAAATCCGAATTCCTGAAAGATAAGATCAGACATATCGATATTACATCATTCGATTCAACACCTATAATCGATAGTATGAGAGATATGTCTTTTACTTCCCGTGATACGGCCCAGGCAGCCGATATTTTTGAACGCATGATCCGTGACCGTAGTTCAACCAATATCCTGACAATAGCCGGAAGTTCAGGGGCAGGAGGATGTCTGGGTGTGTTTGCCGATATGGTTAAGTATAGGATGATAGATGTAATCGTAGCTACCGGTGCAGCAATTGTAGACATGGATTTTTTTGAAGCCCTGGGGTTTAATCATTTCAAGGGAAACCAGTTTGTAAAAGATAAAGAGCTAAGGCACCATTATATTGACAGGATTTATGATACCTTTATTGATGAAGATGAATTACAGGAATGTGATAACACAATTAAGGATATTGCCGATCAGATGCGCCCGGGAGTTTACTCATCCCGGGAATTCATCAGGGAAATGGGTAAATATTTAACAAAAATTGCAGTTAAAAAGAATTCATTGGTTCAGGCCGCCTATGAGAGAAATGTCCCTGTTTTTTGTCCGGCATTCAGCGACAGCAGTGCCGGATTGGGACTTGTCAAACACCAATGGGAAAAACCTGTTAAACATGTTGTCATTGATTCGGTTAAGGATCTCAGAGAATTGACAATGATCAAGATGAAAGCACCGGTGACAGGATTGTTTATGATAGGTGGTGGTGTTCCAAAGAATTTTGCCCAGGATACCGTGGTGTGTGCCGAGGTACTTGGGGAATTTGTTCCGATGCACAAATATGCAATTCAAATAACTGTTGCGGATGCCCGCGATGGCGGGTGTTCAGGATCAACACTGAAAGAAGCATCATCGTGGGGTAAAGTCGATACCCTGTTTGAACAGATGGTGTTTGCCGAAGCATCATCCGTACTCCCGCTTATCGTAAGTTATGCTTATCATCAGAAAAGCTGGAATAAAAGGGAATC
>CAZRHW010000051.1:5014-8757 GCA_964599785.1 uncultured Bacteroides sp.
TGCTTTTCCTGTACTATTTTGCTTACCCTCCTTTCGGCAGTTCTTTCATGTCTGTTTCTACTGAGGGTCATTACTGGATCATTAACAGGAACCTGATTGAAGCACTGATCCTTGTTGTTGTTTATCTGTTACCTGCGAAAGAGTATAGCCTGGAAAAATATATCAGATTTTTTAAGGGCAGGGTAAAAGAGAAACCTGATACATCCTCTTCTGAAGAAATCATTGGTTCCAAAAGAAGGGAACTGTTAAAAGGATTGATCTCTTTGCCGTTTTTCGGTGGCATGGTCATCGGGGCAGCAGCAAAAAGTAAAGATATTGAACCGGATATACTTTCAGGTGCAACCATCGCGTTGAAGAAATTCGACTTGAGTGATCTGAAAGGAGAATTACCAAAAGGTAAAATAGGGGATCTTGAAATGAGCCGGTTGGTTCTCGGGTGTAATCTGATAGGAGGATGGTCACATTCAAGGGACCTTCATTATGTCAGTCAGCTTTTCCGGCAATATAATTCTGAAAATAAAATATTCGAGACACTAAATATTTGTGAACAGGCCGGGATTAATACCACCAATATGGTCAATGACTTTTACCCGATATTGAATAAATATAAAAAGATCACAGGAAGCGATATGATCTCTATCTGCCAGGTACATGTCCTGGAAAATGAAAAGGATCCGATGGTCCTCATCAAGGAAGCCATTGATTACGGAGCGACCACTATGTACATCCAGGGAGGTGTTGGGGACAGGCTGGTCAGGACAGGCAGGATGGATCTGTTAATGGAAGCTGTTGAATTTATCCGGAGCCAGGACATATTGGCTGGTGTCGGTTCCCATTCAATCCAGGTTCCAATCGCCTGTGAAAAAGCCGGTCTGAAACCCGATTACTTTTTCAAGACCGTACATCATGATCAATACTGGTCGGCTAATCCGCGTGAATTCAGGGTAGAATTTGGTGTAGACGGGGAATATTTTCTTGACCATAACAAGTATCACGATAACATTTTCGACCTTTTCCCCGAACAGACAGTGGAATTTTTCAAAAATTCAGATGTCCCTCTGTTCGGATTTAAAGTTCTGGCAGGAGGTGCTATCCAACCGGAGGATGGCTTCAGGTATGCTTTTGAGCATGGAGCCGACTTCATATGCGTGGGAATGTTTGATTTCCAGGTAATTGAGGATGCAAACCTGGTAATTAACATACTAAAGGGAGAGCTCAACCGCGAACGTCCCTGGTATGCTTAAAGAAAACTCAGGGTATGACTGCCAGTCATGCCCCGAGTTGTTTTATTGACCCGCGGGATTAAGAATAAGTATTTTATTTGTTTTTCTGCCGGCCCTGATTTCAACTGAATCGGCAGCATATACAGTAAATTGGTAGGATTTTTGTTTTTGTGCTTCAACAATATACCATCCTGCTTCAAGATCATAAAAATTTACCGCTCCGTATTCATCCGAGAGTTGACTTTCGAGATATTCCAAATCTATAAACTTATCGTAAGATTCATATAACCATACTTCAACATTTTCTTCTCCTACTCCATCATATTCAGTCTTGACAAACAAATCACCGGTGGTTGGTTCCTTTTTGCAGTAAACCAGAACAAGAACCAGAATAGCCAGGAAAAATAATTTTTTCATATTTCAATGTTTAGTTCTGATTGGTTCCGGTGTTGCTCCTCAGGAAGGACTCGAACCTTCGACCCCCTGATTAACAGTCAGGTGCTCTAACCAACTGAGCTACTGAGGAATATTTTATCCATCTTTTTCCCTCCGTCCCCCTGATTAATCCGCCGACTGGCGGACCCTAACCAACTGAGCTACTGAGGAATACTTTTGTTCGATCGTATAGGTTTACCCCTTGAAAATTGCCCTGCGAAAATAATAGGATTATATGAAATATCCAATATCTTTGTTTATTTATTTAATCCCCTTTCTTTATGAGCAGCGTATTAGGAATAGGTAATGCCCTGGTGGATGTGATGACCATTTTGGAAAATGACGACATCCTTCATGAATTTGGTTTGCCAAAAGGCAGTATGCAGCTGGTAAGTAATGAATTCTCCAATCGTCTCATGGCCGGGACCCTGGGACTTGATAAACGTCAGTCTTCAGGAGGTTCTTCTGCAAATACCATACATGGATTGGCTCACCTTGGTGTGCAAACTGGTTTCATTGGAAAAATAGGAAAAGATAACCTCGGCAGTTTTTTCGAAAATGATCTAAAACAATATGGAATCCAACCGGTTTTGTTTCATGCTCTGAATGAAACCGGGAGATCCATTGCACTCGTAAGTCCTGATTCGGAAAGGACTTTTGCAACTTACCTGGGAGCTTCTATTGATCTGCATGAAGAAGATATAATCTCTGATCTCTATGAAGGTTATAATATTTTTCATGTCGAAGGTTATCTTGTACAGAATAAAGAACTGATAAAAAAAACATTGCGTCTCGCACAATCCCAGGGGCTTAAAGTGACTTTTGATATGGCAAGTTACAATGTTGTTGCAGATAATGTTGATTTCCTGAAAACAATGATTCATGAATACGTAGATGTCATCTTTGCAAATGAACAGGAAGCTGAAGTGTTTACAGGTGAAAAATCAAATACTGCCCTCAAAGCACTATCAGACTATTGTGATATTGCAGTTATAAAAATGGGGATGAAAGGTTCGATGATAAGGGCAGGAAATAAAGAATTCAAAATTGGAATCGTCGATGTGGAAAGCATTGATACAACGGGTGCCGGTGACCTGTATGCATCAGGATTCATTTACGGTATGTGCAAGGGATTACCGCTTAATAAATGCGGACAGTTGGGAGCGGTCTGCGGTGGTTATGTTACGGAAGTGATCGGGGCAAAAATGGACGAAGAAAGATGGGCAACCGTGAAAGAGAGAATAAGTGAAATTGAAGATAATAACTAATACACTTCTCATGTACATCACACCCACACACTCACCAACCGAAAACCGGGAACCGGGAACCATTTTTATCCCCAGCAACCAGGAACTATTTAAACAACCCGTGCAATTCTGCGTTGATCTTATCAATAACCACACTTAGATCTTCTGAACTCCCCGGGA
This sequence comes from uncultured Bacteroides sp., assembly GCA_964599785.1. GTDB lineage: Bacteria > Bacteroidota > Bacteroidia > Bacteroidales > SM23-62 > LJUQ01. Next base: position 8,100 of record CAZRHW010000051.1, read on the forward strand.
AGTTATAATTATCGGCATCAACAACCAACATCTTCCCAAGTTTATAGGATTCTATCCAGGCTTCATAACGTTCATTCTACCGCTTAAGATAATCAAGCCTGATGCTGCTTTCATATTTTCTTCCACGTGTCTGGATCTGGTTGACAAGCGTGGGAATGGACGCCCGCAGATAAATAATCAGGTCGGGGGGATCAATCAAAGAGCTGATCAGATTGAAAAGGGTAAAGTAATTTTCAAAATCTCTTGTTGACATTAATCCCATCGAGTGAAGGTTGGGGGCAAAAATATATGCATCTTCATATATTGTCCTGTCCTGAATGATATCCTTTCCGGATTTTTGAATCTCAATAATCTGGTTGAAACGGCTGTTAAGAAAATATATCTGCAAGTTAAATGACCATCTTTGCATATCCTGATAGAAATCATTCAGGTATGGATTTTCATCGATATCCTCATAATGAGGGTCCCATCCATAATGTTTGGCAAGTAATGAAGTAAGGGTGGTCTTTCCCGAACCTATGTTTCCGGCAACTGCAATATGCATGATATAATGAATTAAATCTCTTTGCTTACTAATGTACAAAAATTATCTTTATTTGGAATATTGGAGGAATGGAATAGTGGAATATTGGAAGAATGAAATGGTGGAATGATGAAA
>CAZRHW010000052.1:0-8701 GCA_964599785.1 uncultured Bacteroides sp.
CAGCTCAATATTGATCTGGGTTTTTTTTGCTTTTTTATCGTCTTCCATACTGAATTATTTTTACTTTTTGTCTTCAATAACTTCTTCATTTTCCCTTGTTTTGGAGCCAACGAGCATTTCATACTCTTCACGCGACCCGACAACGAGTCTTTCATAATCTCTCACTCCGGTGCCGGCAGGGATAAGATGTCCAACAATAACATTTTCCTTAAGTCCTTCAAGCAAATCTACTTTACCGAAAATGGCTGCTTCGTTCAACACCTTTGTTGTTTCCTGGAATGATGCAGCAGAGAAAAAGCTCTGTGTATGGAGTGCAGCTTTTGTAATTCCCTGAAGGATCTGTCTTGAAGTTGCCGGCACAGCTTCACGAGCTTCGATCTGTTTCACATCTTTCCTCTTGAGAATTGAATTATCATCCCTCAATTTTCGTGCAGTGATGATCTGGCCAGATTTCAGGGCTTGTGAATCGCCAGAATCCATGACCACTTTTTTGTTATAGATCCAATCGTTCTCATCCATAAATTCCCATTTATCAACGATCTGTTTTTCAAGGAATTTCGTATCACCCGGATCTTCAATCTCAACTTTGCGCATCATCTGGCGGACAATAATCTCAAAATGTTTATCATTGATTTTAACACCCTGCATACGGTACACTTCCTGTACTTCATTGACGATATATTCCTGGACTTTTGTTGGTCCTTTAATGGCCAGGATATCCGATGGTGTGATGGCTCCGTCAGACAATGGTGTACCCGCCTTCACAAAATCATTTTCCTGCACAAGGATCTGCTTTGAAAGTGGGACAAGGTATTTTTTTGCTTCACCCTCTTTTGAAAAGATGCTGATCTCCCTGTTTCCCCGTTTGATTTTCCCGAATGAAACCTCTCCATCAATTTCAGAGACAACAGCCGGGTTTGAAGGATTCCTTGCCTCAAAAAGTTCGGTAACCCTGGGTAATCCACCTGTTATATCCCCCGATTTACCAACTGCTCTCGGGATTTTAACCAGAATGTCACCGGTTTGAACCTGATCCCCTTCATTAACCATAATATGTGCTCCGACAGGGAGGTTATAAGCTTTCATCACCTCATTCTTTTTCGAAATAATCCTGATCATGGGATTTTTGGTTTTATCCCTTGTCTCTATGATAACTTTTTCCCTGAATCCGGTTTGTTCATCTGATTCTTCCCTGAAGGTTATTCCTTCAACAACAGATTCAAATGAAATTTTACCCGCACTTTCAGAGATGATTACTGCATTATAAGGATCCCACTCGCAGATAAGATTCCCTTTGGCAACTTCTGTCCCGTGTTTAATATATAATCTTGAACCATAGGGAATAGAATGTGTGGTTAAGGATAATCTTGTGTTTTTATCAATAATACGCATTTCTGCGAGACGACCGATCACGATATGGACATGTTTGCCATCTTCTTCAACTTTCTCAACAATTCGCAGCTCATCAATTTCTGCGATACCATCATAACGGGCAACGACATTGGATTCAGTGGTAATATTAGATGCCGTACCACCCACGTGAAATGTTCTCAATGTCAGCTGTGTGCCAGGCTCACCGATGGACTGGGCTGCAATAACTCCAACAGCCTCTCCTATCTGAACCATTTTACCGGTGGCCAGGTTTCTGCCATAACATTTCGCACAAACGCCTTTTGCTGCCTCGCATGTCAGTACAGAACGGATTTCGATCTGCTCAAGAGGGGAATTATCAATTTCCCTGGCAATTTCTTCTGTAATCTCATCACCTGCAGCAATAATCAGATCACCTGTCATCGGATGATAAACATCATGAACGGTGGTACGACCCAGTATTCTTTCAAACAGCGTCTCAACAACCTCCTCATTATTTGTGATAGCAGTAGCGACAATACCTCTTAATGTTCCGCAATCATATTCCGAGATGATCACATCCTGGGAAACATCAACCAACCGACGGGTCAGATACCCTGCATCGGCAGTTTTCAGAGCAGTATCAGCAAGTCCTTTTCGTGCACCGTGAGTAGATATAAAATATTCCAGAACAGATAATCCTTCTTTAAAGTTTGACAGGATCGGGTTCTCAATAATCTCCGATCCGGTTGAGCCGGATTTTTGTGGTTTTGCCATCAATCCTCTCATACCGGAAAGCTGCCTGATCTGCTCTTTTGAACCCCTGGCACCGGAATCGAGCATCATGTATACAGGATTGAAACCCTGCTTGTCTGAGCTCAGGCTCCGCAGAAGGGTCTGCGTAAGTTTTGCATTGGTGTGGGTCCAGATGTCAATGATCTGATTATATCTTTCATTATTTGTAATAAAACCCATGTTATAGTTACCCATAACCTCATCGACCTGGCCATACCCTTCATCAACATATTCCTGCTTCTCTTCCGGAACTATCACATCATCAAGATTGAAAGATAAACCCCCTTTAAAGGCCATTTCATATCCGAGGTCTTTGATATCATCAAGGAACTGGGCTGTTCTGGCTGTACCGGTTTGTTTCAGCACCCAGCCAATAATATCCCTGAGTGATTTTTTTGTCAATAACTCGTTGATATATTCAACCTCACGAGGAACGAACTCATTAAATAAAATCCGTCCCACAGTTGTTTCAACAAGTTTATAGACTGTCTGGTTATTTTCTTTTTGGGGTAAACGCACATTGACGATGGCATGGAGTTCCACCTTGCCTTCATTATAAGCTACTTTCACCTCCTCGGGAGAATAGAATTTTTGATTTTCTCCTTTAACCGGGCGTTCAGGTATACCTTTACGCGCTTTTGTAAGGTAATATAATCCTAGGACCATATCCTGGGAAGGAACAGAAATGGGAGCACCATTTGCCGGGTTAAGAATGTTGTGGGATGCAAGCATAAGGATCTGGGCTTCAAGGATTGCAGCATTCCCGAGAGGAAGGTGCACAGCCATCTGATCACCGTCAAAATCGGCGTTAAAGGCTGTACAAACAAGCGGGTGAAGCTGTATGGCTTTGCCTTCAATCAATTTGGGCTGAAAAGCCTGGATTCCAAGACGATGCAATGTCGGTGCCCTGTTCAGTAATACAGGATGGCCCTTCAGCACATTTTCAAGGATATCCCACACTACAGGATCCTTACGGTCAACAATCTTTTTTGCCGATTTAACAGTCTTCACAATACCCCTTTCTATTAATTTACGAATAATGAAAGGTTTATATAACTCAGCTGCCATATCTTTTGGCAATCCGCATTCGTGAAGTTTAAGCTCAGGGCCCACAACGATCACAGAACGGGCACTGTAATCCACTCTCTTGCCAAGCAGGTTTTGCCTGAATCGCCCCTGTTTACCTTTCAGGCTATCACTGAGTGATTTTAATGCACGGTTGGCTTCAGTTTTAACAGCACTTGCTTTCCGTGAGTTATCGAATAATGAATCAACAGCTTCCTGGAGCATTCTTTTCTCGTTCCTGAGAATTACCTCGGGAGCTTTAATCTCAATCAGTCTTTTTAAACGGTTGTTTCTAATGATGACTCTCCTGTAAAGGTCATTCAGGTCTGATGTAGCAAACCGCCCGCCATCCAAGGGTACAAGAGGCCTCAGCTCAGGAGGAATAACCGGTACAACCTTCACAATCATCCATTCGGGCTTGTTCACACCTTTTGATGCCCTGAAAGCTTCAACCACCTGAAGTCTCTTGAGTGCTTCCGTCTTCCTCTGCTGAGAAGTCTCAGTATTTGCTTTATGGCGAAGATCATAGGACAATACATCAAGATCAAGTCTGGAAAGAAGCTGATACAGGGCTTCCGCTCCCATATCTGCAATGAACTTATCAGGGTGATCATCATCGAGATATTGATTCTCTTTGGGAAGACTTTCAAGTATATCAATATATTCTTCTTCGGTCAGAAAATCAAGATAGTTAACCCCATCTTTCTCCTTCACACCAGGATTTATGACGACATAACGTTCATAATAGATGATTGAATCAAGTTTCTTTGTCGGTAATCCGAGCAGATAACCGATCTTGTTCGGCAGGGATTTGAAATACCAGATATGAGCAACCGGAACAACAAGTGATATATGCCCCATCCGTTCCCGGCGTACTTTTTTCTCAGTAACTTCAACCCCACAACGGTCACAAACAATCCCTTTATATCGTATGCGTTTATACTTCCCGCAGTGGCATTCGTAATCTTTTACGGGTCCAAAGATCCTCTCGCAGAATAATCCGTCTCTCTCGGGTTTGTATGTTCGATAGTTGATCGTTTCAGGTTTTAAGACTTCACCACTGGAACGCTCAAGAATTTCTTCCGGGGAAGCAAGACCAATACCGACTTTTGTAAAGTCGCTTTTTATTTTAGGTTCTCTCCTGAATGACATATTCTTTATTATTGGCTGGTTTAACAAAACTTTATTTTTTACCTGTATTACAATTGAAACGACTAAGTAATTGAATTAAAGATTTATTTTGTGGAGCACCCCCTGATGTCCCGGGAAACTGCTCTATATATTTTTAAATATCCCTGGTCTAATCGCACAATCGCATTATTTATTAACAAAGAGCCGGATATTATATCAGGTTGATACTTAAACCCAGCCCACGGAGTTCATGCAACAACACATTTAGTGACTCGGGTATCCCTGGTAGCGGCATATTTTCTCCCTTAACAATTGATTCATATGCTTTCGCTCTCCCAACCACATCATCTGATTTTACAGTCAGGAGTTCCTGAAGAATGTTGGCTGCTCCAAAAGCTTCAATGGCCCAGACTTCCATCTCACCAAAGCGCTGGCCGCCAAACTGGGCCTTGCCTCCAAGAGGCTGCTGTGTGATGAGTGAATAGGGGCCTATCGACCTGGCATGCATTTTATCATCAACCATATGTCCAAGTTTTAACATATAAATAATCCCGATTGTCGCTGGTTGATCAAACCTTTCTCCGGTATTTCCATCATAAAGATAGGTCTTGCCATAGATAGGCAAACCTGCCTTTTCGGTATATTCAGTTATCTGCTCTATGCTGGCACCATCAAAGATCGGTGTGGCAAATTTCACGCCAAGTTCTTGTCCGGCCCATCCAAGGACAGTCTCATATATCTGACCGAGGTTCATCCTGGAGGGAACACCGAGAGGATTAAGCACAATATCCACAGGCGTGCCGTCCTCAAGAAAGGGCATATCCTCTTCACGGACAATTTTTGCAACAATACCTTTATTCCCATGTCGCCCGGCCATCTTATCCCCTACTTTTATCTTACGTTTCATGGCAACATAAACCTTGGCAAGCTGAATAATACCTGTCGGCAGTTCATCTCCAATCGTGACATTATATTTTTTACGCTTGTAAATCCCTTCCATCTCTTTATACTTCAGGACATAATTTTGAAGAAGGGTGCGGATGGTATCATTTTTCTTTTTATCTGTAGTCCATTTATTTGGATTAACATTTAAATAATCAATTTCATGAAGCACTTTCTGTGTGAATTTACTTCCTTTGGGAATTACATCCGCATTCAGATAGTCTTTTACACCCTGTGATGTTTTGCCGTTTACGAGAATGAAAAGCTTATCAGTAAGTTTTTCATTCAGTTCCTTCTCATTTTCGCTGAATTCATCCTCTATTTTATCCAGTATGGATTTAGTGGTCACTTTAACCTTCCTGTCTTTGATTGATCTTGAAAACAGTTTCTTATCAATCACAACGCCATCAAGTGAAGGAGGTGCTTTTAAGGAAGCATCCTTGACATCTCCTGCTTTATCACCAAAAATGGCACGAAGAAGCTTTTCCTCAGGGGAAGGATCAGATTCACCTTTGGGTGTGATTTTCCCGATCAGAATATCACCCGGATTAACCTGTGCCCCAATCCGGATTAATCCATTTTCATCAATATTTCTGGTAGCTTCCTCACTCACATTTGGTATGTCGGATGTCAGTTCTTCCAGTCCCCTTTTGGTATCCCTTACCTCAAGTAAATACTCATCAATATGTATGGAAGTAAAAAGATCTTCCCGCACCACTTTTTCAGAGATCACAATAGCATCCTCAAAATTATATCCTTTCCAGGGCATAAACGCCACTCTCAGGTTACGGCCAAGGGCAAGTTCTCCATCTTTCGTACCATAACCTTCTGTAAGTATTTGTCCTCTCAGTACTTTCTCACCTTTTATAACGATCGGCCGGAGATTAATACAGGTATTCTGATTGGTCTTTTTGAATTTAGGGAGTTTATACCTGACAACATCGTCATCGAAACTTACAAACTTTTCCTGCTCTGTTCTGGAATACCTGACAATAATTTCGTTTGCATCAACAAATTCAACTACGCCATCACCTTCAGCAATGACCAGGAGTCTTGAATCCTTTGCAACAACCTTCTCGATGCCTGTCCCGACAATCGGCGTATCTGAGCCTATCAACGGAACTGCCTGCCGCATCATGTTGGATCCCATCAATGCCCTGTTGGCATCGTCATGTTCAAGGAATGGTATGAGTGAAGCAGCTATTGAAGCAATCTGGTTCGGAGCAACGTCCATCAAATGAATATCTTTTGATTCGGACAGGGGGAAATCACCATTATAACGTGATTTAATTTTTGGATTAACAAATTCACCTGTTTGACTGATGGGCGCGTTTGCCTGTGCAATAACCCTGGCTTCTTCTTCTTCTGCGCTCAGAAATACCACACCATTTTCAGTCAGATCAACTTTACCCTCAGTCACCTGACGGTATGGCGTCTCAATAAATCCAAGATCATTGATTTTTGCATACACACAAAGAGAGCTTATCAAGCCGATATTCGGTCCTTCAGGTGTTTCAATCGGACATAAACGCCCATAATGTGTGTAATGAACGTCACGAACTTCAAAACCCGCCCGCTCCCTGGACAATCCCCCAGGTCCAAGTGCCGACATCCTCCTTTTATGGGTCATCTCAGCAAGGGGATTGGTCTGATCCATAAATTGGGATAACTGGTTTGTTCCAAAAAATGAATTGATGACAGATGAAAGGGTTTTTGAGTTGATCAGGTCAATTGGTGTAAAGACCTCATTATCACGCACATTCATTCGTTCTCTAATCGTTCTGGCCATCCTGGTAAGCCCTATGCTGAACTGATTTGATAACTGTTCCCCAACCGTTCTGACCCTCCTGTTACTCAGATGATCAATATCATCAACATCTGTCTTGGAGTTGATCAGTTCTATGAGATGTTTAATGATCTCAATAATATCTTCTTTGGTGAGTATTTTTATATCCATTGTCGTTTCAAGACCAAGCTTCTTATTGATTCTGTAACGACCAACCTCCCCAAGGTCATAACGCTTATCGGAGAAAAACAGTTTATCAATAACATCACGGGCTGTTGCTTCATCCGGTGGCTCGGCATTACGCAGCTGCCTGTATATATGAAGCACTGCTTCTTCTTCTGAGTTACAGGGGTCTTTCTGAAGGGTATTGTAAATAATTGAATAATCGGATACCCCCGTCAATTCTTTATGTAGAAGGATCGCTTTGACACCCGACTCAACAATTAAATCGATATGCTCATCCTCCAGAACTGTTTCACGGTCGATAACAACCTCATTCCTTTCAATTGAAACAACCTCCCCGGTATCTTCATCAACAAAATCTTCAATCCAGGATTTAAGAACGCGGGCAGCAAGTTTTCTTCCAACCATCTTCTTTAATCCTACTTTTGATACTTTAAATTCATCCGCTAAATTGAATATCTCAAGAATATCCTTGTCACTTTCATATCCGATTGCGCGTAAAAGAGTCGTTACAGGAAGTTTCTTTTTCCTGTCAATATAAGCATACATAACATTGTTGATGTCGGTGGCAAATTCTATCCAGGAACCTTTGAAAGGAATAATCCTTGCAGAGTAGAGCTTGCTTCCATTAGCATGTATACTCTGTCCGAAAAAGACACCCGGTGATCTATGTAATTGAGATACAACAACTCTTTCGGCACCGTTAATAACAAAAAGTCCCCGTTCAGTCATATATGGGATTGTTCCCAAATAAACATCCTGAATAACTGTATCAAAATCTTCGTGCTCCGGATCGGTGCAATAAAGTCTTAGCTTGGCTTTTAAGGGTACACTGTAGGTAAGTCCGCGTTCAATACATTCATCAATGGTGTATCTTGGTGGATCAACCTGATAATCAAGAAATTCAAGTACAAAATTATTCCTGGTATCTGTAATGGGAAAGTTTTCAGTGAATACCCTGAATAATCCTTCCTTTTTCCTTTCTTCAGGTGAGGTTCCGAGCTGAAAGAATTCCCGGAATGATTTTAACTGTACTTCCAGAAAATCAGGATATTCCAACTGATTTTTTGTAGAAGAAAAACTGATTCTTTCAACAAGATCTTTATAGGCCATATGCCGTAATTTTATGTTTAAAGTTTATCTAATTTCAATATGAACTCGGTGGAATCAATGATAACTGAAACGGTGAAATACTGGATTATTGGAATACTGGAATGTTGGAATGTTGATATTGATATATTCCACTTTTCCATTGTTCCATTATTCCATTCTTCCATTATTCCCAAAATATTCTAAAATCCTGAACCAAATTATATATCTATATATGTAGATAATTATATACAACAAAAGATTTAGCATCCTTTCATGGATACTAAACCCTGTTTTAAAGATTCTAGAAGTTTTCTATTTAATTTCAACTTCTGCTCCGGCTTCTTCAAGTTGGGTTTT
>CAZRHW010000053.1:0-8520 GCA_964599785.1 uncultured Bacteroides sp.
GAAATTCGAAACAAAGCCGAAAATCGAAATTCGAAACAAAGCCGAAAATCGAAATTCGAAACAAAGCCGAAAATCGAAATCTGAAACAAAGCCGAAAATCGAAATCCGAAACAAAGCTGAAAATCGAAATCCGAAACAAAGCTGAAAATCGAAATTCGAAACAAAACCGGGAAGTGAAATCCGGAACAAAGCCGGGAATCGCAATCTGAAATTTACTATTTCAAATTTTTCTTATTTCGTAATTTCTTTTTTCGTATCTGTTCCGGCTTTATTCGCTAGCCATAAGGCAAACGCACAACCTGCTCATGGACAATTTCTGGAGCGAAGCGAAAGAAATTGTCCTAATGTTGATATTCAGAATTTAACTTCCAATCCTTTCACGAATCTTCCTGGTCTCCTCCTCAAATCCCGGTTTTTCCAGAAGGGCAAACATATTTTTCTTATAAGCCTCTACCCCCGGCTGGTTAAAAGGATTAATTCCAAGGAGATAACCACTTATTCCACAGGCTTTTTCAAAGAAGTAGATTAATTCCCCAAGGTGATATTCATTAATTCCCGGTATTTCTATCCTTATATTTGGTACTCCTCCATCGACATGAGCCAGTATTGTCCCCAGTTCAGCCATTTTATTTACTTCATCGATACGTTTACCGGCTAAAAAATTAAGCTGATCCAGGTTATCCTTATCAACCGGGATTGTTAGTGTATGGTCTGTGTGGGTAACTGAGATAACGATCTCAAAAAGGTTTCTTGTGCCTTCCTGGATGTATTGTCCCATAGAATGCAGGTCGGCAGTGAAGTTAACACTTGCCGGGAAGATACCTTTATTTTCCTTCCCTTCGCTTTCACCATATAATTGTTTCCACCATTCCGAAAGGAAAATAAGCTTGTTATTGTAATTTGCAAGGATCTCTGTTGTTTTGCCTGTTCTGTATAATGCGTTTCGTGTTGCGGCATACAGAGCAGATGGATTATCTTCGAAAGGAACAGCCAATCCGGTTCTTTTTTCCATATTCCTCGCACCTTCTATAAATTTCCTGATGCTGAAACCTGCAGCAGCGATAGGTAACAAACCAACAGGTGTAAGAACAGAATATCTTCCACCTGTATCTTCGGGAATTTCAAAGGATTTATATCCAGACCGGTTAACCATTGTTCTGAGAGCTCCTTTTCTTCGGTCAGTAATAGCAATAATCCTTTTTCCTGCTTCTTTAACACCAATCTTGTTCCCGAGATGATTTTTCAGTATCCTGAATGCAATTGCCGGTTCAGTTGTTGTTCCTGATTTTGAGATGACGATCATTGCATAATTCTTATTATCGAGAGTTTCAATAAGTTCGCTCAGATAGTTTTCTCCGATATTTTGTCCTGCAAACAGTATATGTGGAGCTTTATTTTTCTCAATAAGGTATTCAAAATTGTGACTGAGTGCAGAAATGATGGCTTTTGCACCCAGATACGACCCCCCGATTCCGATAACAACGACAAAATCTGCCATATCCCTTAATGCTTCAGCAGCTTCTTCAATTTCAACGATATGTTCTTCTGTAATGCCTGAAGGAAGATCAATCCAACCAGTAAACTCTTTTCCTGCACCTTTTTTATGATGTAAAGCTTCCAGGTGATGCATTACTTCTTCTTTGTAACCGTAAATTGCTTCTTTTGAAACAAAGGGGAAGACATTAGAGATATCAAGTTTTAATCCGGTCATGATTTGTAAAAATTATAGTAATCCTTTGATAAATAAACAATTAGTTTTTATATTTGGGACTGCTAAAAGTACTAAAATTAGAGTTATTTGATATGGTTTTATTAATATTTATCAAAAATTCCGCGGAGCAAAGTAAAAATTCAGCAGGAAGAGTCCGGGTATTCAAAAAATCTATAACTGTGGCTTTTCCAGGTTCATTCCTGTAGATCGTCAGATGTGTAATAATATATTCTCATGTTTTCCCGGGCAAGGTATAGAGACATAATCTTTTTCGAAACGATACCTTTATTCGGATGATATGATAAAGCAGGCTAATAATAACCTTGAAAATTTTAAGCCATGAAAAACGTACTTAACATTTTTGCTGCATTATTAATAATAATTTGGGCATCTATTTTCTTTGGGCATACTCCCCCAAAGGTAATACATGCACTACCGATAATGTCATGCATTATAATTATAATAAACCTGTTTATCAAGGAGAAACCGAAGAATACTTAATTGTATCCTGAATTAAGGCAGAAGCGATTATTGGAAATTGGTAATATGGAAATTACTAAAACACCCGGGATTGAAAGTTGATGCTATAACATCTGCTGTATATGGATATCAGTAGTATCCGATAATGGTCAGAGAACTTGTTTGCCTGAGATGTTCGGGCAGGGCATATCCCTGTTCTTAAGAACTGGCTGGTGTTTAGACTCACTGATTTTTATATTCAGCTACATATTTATCATGTGCTAAAATCAAGATTGTCATGAGCCATCGCCAGGAGCCCTTTTGCAGCCACTCCGAAAGGACAGGCATCTTCGCAATAGCCGGGGCATGTCTGGCAAACATCCGGTCTGGCAGGGCCAAGCTTATGATAAAGTTCCATGGCATGTTTCTGATCACCCTTTTTTTGGTAATAATACTGGTAACGCATAATGGTACTGACCGGGATATGATGCGGGCATACTCCTGCACATAAGTTACATCCGATCCTGCAATTCAGGTATCCGAATCTTTGCTTATAATGGTCAAGGAGGTTGACCTGGGACGATTCCAATTTCTCCCCTGACAACTTCAACAAGTTCTCACAATCGGTAAAATTTCTGAAATCGATGCAGGTAGTATGGGCTTTGGGATTGGAAAGAACAAATAACTGGGCTGCCTCGATCAATGCTTCACTGCTTTTAATGTCATATTGAGAAAAGAATTCTTTGGCATATTCGTTCTGCTTCAGATATTTATCATGAAAGGTCAGGTAATAATCGGGAACGGTGTCTCCCCGTTCTTCCATTCTTTTCACGTAACCATCCAGAATTTCATAAATCATAACAGGGTTGGATTTCATGATTGCCGTTCCAATGCCTTTTTGTTCACAGGCATCAAGCACAGGATCAGCCAGTGGGGCATTCATAAAGTTATATGTCATCAGGAAAACGTCAAATCGTCCATCATCAACAGCTGCCAGTAATACTTTATCAATGGTTTCCTCAGGATCAGCAAGATGGGCACTTCCGTGACAGGAAAGACCGGTAAACCGAACACGCCCCTCTGCTTTTAATTGTTCCATCGCAGCATGAAAATTTTCTTCTTTGAAATCATTGGTTTTCGTTACCTCGTGGATCTGCACACAGTCAATATAATCTGTTTTCAGCCGTTCAAGGGCTTTCCTGACCCTGTTCAGAACATCTTCCCGTCCATTGAATTTCTTATCTTCGGAATAAAGTTTTGAGTTAATGAAGATTTTTTTTCTGTCAAAATCCTGCAGGACTTTACCGATCAAGACTTCATTATTACCGTTATCATAATCTTCTCCTGTATCAATAAAATTCACTCCGGACTGCAAAAGTGCTCTTAAAACTGCTTCACTTCTGGGGGATCCGGAACTGATATCAGAGACTTTGAAACCTGTCCGGCCAAAAGTCCGGTATTCTTTAATGACAGGCATTTCATGATCAGGATCTTCATCCTGTCTGTGATAAACAGATAGCTTATTACTGTTCATTATACCTGCTCCCATTATTCCAAGAGATGAATTTCTGAGGAAATTTCTCCGGCTGATTTCGGATTTTTTCATTGTTAATTGAAATGTGACCCCTAAAGGGGTCTGAATTTTCAATAATTCAAATTAGTTCTAATGTGATCCCTGGCGGGGTCTTAATTTTCAATAATTTATTCGTACACCTATATCAGTTAATTTTAAATTTCAGGATCCGGAGTTGAAGATAAGATTTTTATTTTGATACAGCCTCATGGTAATCCCGAAGCAAAAAAATGATTAAATTGGTAACAATTCACATCTTAAGGTTGTCTAAAAATATATAAATCTGTACAAATGATTAAAAGTTATCTGCTTATAGCATTCAGGAATCTTTTTAAATACAAAGGATTTTCAGCTATCAACATCATCGGCCTTTCACTGAGCATGTCTGTCTGCCTGTTAATCGTTATGATCATTCTTGATCAGCTGAGTTATGACAATTTTCATGAGAATAAAAGAAGAATTTACAGGGTTTTAACCAATGATGAAATGTCGGAATTTATAATCACAAAATATGCTTCAACAACCTTTCCGATGGCCGGATATCTGAAAGATAATTACCCTATAGTCGAAGAGGCTGCACCGATACATGGTTACTTCGATGATGAAGGGAAATACAACGATAAAATCATCCCTTTTGAAGGGCATTACACAACCTCCGACTTCTTTAAAATATTTGATTTTGAACTTGTTGGTGGGGATCCTGAGCATTTACTGGATGAACCTTATTCAATGGTTATGAGGGAGGAGGTGGCCAGGAAATTTTTCGGAGATGAAGACCCGGTAGGTAAAACAATAATGGTCGACACAACGAAGGAATTTACAATTACAGGGATCATAAAAGAGAATAATCAAAAAACCCATATCAAATTTGAAATCCTGGCTTCAGCTAATTCAATGGATAAAGATCTTTCAGAAGACTGGAAGGATGTCTATTCAAATTATGCTTACGTTCTGCTAAAGGAGGAATCCAACCCGGACGAACTTCAACCAGCTTTTAACAAAATACGGGAAGAACAGTATTCCACTGATCCGGAGCATGATTATTCTTTCAGCCTGCAGCTAATATCTGACATACCCATGGGGCCTTTGTATGGAAATGAGATAGGTTTCACTTTACCAAAAATGGTCTTTATTGGAATGGTCATTCTTGCCCTTGTCCTGATAGTCACCGCAGCTTTTAATTACACCAATCTTTCAATGGCCCGTTCCCTGACCCGTGCAAGGGAGATTGGGGTAAGAAAAGTGGCGGGTGCTTTCCGACGACAGATATTTTTTCAATTCCTGGTTGAATCTGTCATTGCGTCCTTATTTGCGCTGGTTTTATCATATTTATTTCTGCAATTCCTCAGACCGGCCTTTACCGGGATGAAATTTATGACCATTTTGAATATCTCACCACAGGAAAATATCAACGTTTATTTCTGGTTCTTACTTTTTGCCATTGCTGCCGGAATAATTGCCGGGCTCATACCTGCCATCTATATGTCTTCATTCAATCCGGTCACAATTTTTAAGGATATTTCTGAACTGAGAATTTTTTCAAGGGTTTTCCTGCGTAAAATGCTGGTTGTAGCACAATTTACATTTTCAATTATTCTCCTCGTCACCATCGTCTTATTGTTCCGGCAGATGAAATACTGGATGAACGCAGATTATGGATTTAATAAGGAAAATGTATTAAATATACGGTTGAAAGGGAACGACCGGAATTTACTGGAGGATGAACTCAGAAGCCTCCCGGAAATAAAGGCCATTTCCTGGTCTTCACATATACCGGGAATTGGAAATTATTGGTCTGATGAAGCCTGGGTGGATAACAAAGAAAACAAAACAGAACTGTGTCATTTTTTTACGGACAGAAACTATATTGACGTTATGGGATTGTCATTAATTGAAGGTATGAATTTCCCTGAAAATTTCTCTTCGAAAACTGAGCAGTATGTAATTATAAACGAGACAGCTGTAAATACCTTTAATTTCGGAACACCACGGGAGGCACTCGGTAAAATCATCACCATAAAGGATACAATACTTGTTGAGGTAATAGGCGTAATTAAAGATTATAACTTCTTTGCCCTGTTTGGCAAGATCAAGCCAATGGCACTAAGGTTTAATCCGAATAAGTTTTATGTGGCAAATCTGCTGGTGAGCACTGAGGATATATCAAGAACCATGAATAAGCTGGAGAGAATATGGAAAGGAATAGATCCTGTGCATAGCATGGAAGCAAAATTCCTTGATGATGAGATCAGGGAATATTATATGTTTTTCAGTGATATCCTTTATATGATAGGGGTCACATCCTTGCTGGCCATTATTATCGCCTGCCTTGGATTGATAGGAATGGCAACCTATTCCGCAGAAACTAAAGTTAAAGAAATCGGTGTCAGAAAAGTATTCGGTGCAAAAGGATTATCTGTAGTATATCTTGTTTCTAAAGGGTATTTAATACTGATCCTGATTTCCATTCTGGTTGGTGCACCCCTTGCTTATTATGGAAATAAACTCTGGCTCCAGAATTTCCCCTACCGTGTTTCATTTGGATTTGGAACATTGTTCGTGTGTTCTGTCTTTATCCTGCTGGTGAGCCTCCTGATCATCGGGTCTTTAAGCCTGAGGGCAGCAAATACAAATCCTGCGAAGTCGTTGAGGTATGAATAGGAAAGGGTTCCTGGTTGCTGGTTCCTGGTTCCTGGTGGGTGTGGGCCAGGGTGTGAAATGTTGTTTACATCACTGAAATTCGTAAGGATTCCAGCTTGACACTCCTAGTTTGCCGATCGCTTGTAGTTATACTCCTGCGTCGTGACCGACCTTCGGTGCAGACGCAAGCATTAGTGATAGCATAATCTCCACAAAAGCTCAAATTGTTGCCAAGATTTTTATATTATTTTAGTTCATCAACCCACGGTTTGAAAAATATTAGCCTCAGGA
Source organism: uncultured Bacteroides sp. (assembly GCA_964599785.1). GTDB lineage: Bacteria > Bacteroidota > Bacteroidia > Bacteroidales > SM23-62 > LJUQ01. The sequence goes on from CAZRHW010000053.1 coordinate 6,675, forward strand.
ACAATTCACTCAAGATACGCTGGGCTATTGTGAGTGTTCGGCCAAAACATTTTGCTCCACCTACGGTTTGAAAAATATTAGCCTCAGGAACAATTCACCAATATACAAATAAATCAAAATTTTCATTAATTTCGCCGCGGAATTTAAATAATCTATATCATGAAAATTGGAGAGATTATCCTGGGAGCAAGTTTTATTATTTTGATTGCCGGTCTTTCATATGGTTTTCATAACAAACAATCCTGGGAAGTGGAGCCGCTTGATATTCAACCTACGCCAGGATTTCCGGAGGAGATCATGAAAATTGTTATCAATTCATGCTATGATTGTCATAGTGGTGATTCACAAAACAAAATGGCAAAAAATGCACTGAATTTTTCTATCTGGAGTGAGTACAAAACTGCTAAAAAGGTCCAGTTATTAAATAAGATGCACGAGGTTATCGGGGAAGAAAGAATGCCCCCGGGAAAATATCTGAATAATAATCCCGATAAAAAACTTACAGGGGAGCAGGTTATTACAATCAGTAAATGGACTGACGAAGAAGCAGACAAATTACTGAAATAGGCTTTGGGTGATTCAAAATCAGGGATCATACGAACCATACCGATCCTCATGAAATTATTCCTTAAAATATTTATTCTTCTGCTGTTAGCCGGATTTATCGTTCTGCAATTTTACCAGCCGGAAAAAAATCAAGGTGAACAATTGACAGAAAAGGGTCTTATCTGGTCGACAGACATACCACCTGAACTCGGCGAGAAATTTATGGCCTCCTGTTATGATTGTCATTCTAACTATACCCATTATCCTTTTTATGGTTATATCTCTCCTGTATCCTGGTTACTCGATAATCATATTTCTGAAGGTAAGGAGAAGTTGAATTTTTCTGAATGGGCAGTATATTCAGAAAAGGACAAAATCAGCTTATTAATCGGGATTTGTGATGAGGTTTCCGGTAAAACCATGCCGCTGCCTGTTTATGTTAAACTTCACAAGGATGCCGGTCTGTCATTGGATGACATCTTTCAGATCTGTGACTGGACTGATCAGGAGTTAGATAAAATTATCAGCGGGGAATAAGATGAATCACTCAAGGCATGACTGCCAGTCATGCCCTGAGTGATTCAGAACAGGAATTAAAAAAACATAACCGGCCGTGAATCATTTGGCACGAAAAAATTACCGGAATTTCCGGGGATCATTTAAGCAATCATCATAAAATACTTGACAACTATATTGATATTCATTAACTTATCCGGTTAATTCTAAAACCCGCAAAATGAAAAATTTCAGATCATTCAAACTGTTGTTATCGCTTTGCTTTTTTATTCTTCCGGTATCATGTACAGAAAAGGTCCGGGAAGAAAAAATTCCCATCACAACCACATCTGAAAGAGCTTCAGAGCTCTATACGGAAGCTGTAAATGCATCTTTAAATTTTAATTTTGACAAGGCAGATGAATTATACGCAATGGCTATTAAAGAAGACCCTGATTTCTTTCTGCCATATTACCAGATGGCGATATTTGACTTGTACTTTGGGGATATGGAAAACTACCGTAAAAATGCTGTAAAAGCTGTGGCTATTGATATCAACTTAAGCCCGGGAGAAGAATTGTTACAGGAAGCTCTTGGAGAATGGCTTGAAAATCCTGAAGCTGATCTTACAGAAACGGGCAATAATTTAATCAAAATGTATCCCCGTGATGAACAGGCCTATAATTTTCTGGCATTTTGCCAATATATTGCCGGCAACAATGTAGGACAGGCTGAAACATACAGAAAGGCTTTGGAAATTGCAGAACATAAAACAGCTTTGTATAATGCTCTGGGATATACTTAT
>CAZRHW010000054.1:0-8504 GCA_964599785.1 uncultured Bacteroides sp.
CTGCGTTCATCTGCGAGAGAAATAGCATGATAGACTTTTTAAAAATCTATTATAGCGGGGCTATATTATTTTATAATTATCTTTTTAGAATAAGCGAATTATTTTAAGATACAGGTCGATTATGAGGGATTCTTCAGTTTGCGGATAACATCCAATGGATTATCAGAAGAAAAGATCGTATTCCCGGTTACAAAAACATCCACTCCGGCTTCTTTAAGTTTTTTGATATTGGAAAGATCAACCCCCCCGTCTATCTGGATCAGTGCGTGGGATCCTGTTTCTTCAATCAATTTTCTGAGAGCTTTGATCTTTTTATAGCTGAATCCGATGAAGGTCTGGGCACCGAATCCGGGATTCACAGTCATGTTCAACACCAGGTCAAGCTCCGGCAGGATGGTTTCAAGAAGATGTACCGGTGTATGCGGATTGATGGCCACACCTGCGTCCATACCCAGGGATTTTATCTGTTGTATTGTCCGGTGAAGATGCGTACATGCTTCATAATGAACAGTTAGTTTATCGACTCCTGCATTTCTGAATTCTTCAAGGTAACGATCCGGATTAACAATCATGAGGTGTGCATCCATAGGTTTTTCAGCGATGGATTTGATCTGTCTGATGATATGAAATCCAAAAGTAATGTTAGGCACAAAGACACCGTCCATAATGTCAAGGTGGATCCAGTCGGCTTCACTCTCATTAACCATTTCAACTTCTTTCCGGAGATCCAGGAAATTAGCTGTCAATATTGATGGGGCGATAAGGTGTGACATTGTCAATTGATTTAATGTATTACAAAAATAAACTTTTGTTTTTCAATTTTAAATTTAAATGGGAATACAATTGTCGCAATTATAGCGATGGTATGAAAAGGTTGAGTAAGAATGATTCTTGAATTTAACCAAGGTAGGTTTTAAGGATCTTGCTTCGGGTGGTATGTTTTAATCTTTTAATGGCTTTTTCTTTGATTTGCCGTACTCTTTCCCTGGTAAGGTTGAACTGTTCCCCTATTTCTTCAAGGGTATGCGGGTGTTTCCCGTTAAGGCCGAAGTAGAGTTTGACGATGTTTGCTTCGCGGTGGGTTAATGTAGATAATGCCCTTTCAATTTCCTTACGCAAAGATTCGATCAGCAATCCTTTATCAGGACTCGGTGCGTCTTTGCTCAGCATGATGTCATACATGGTTCCTTCTTCACCATCGGCCAGCGGTGCATCCATGGATACATGCCTTCCTGAGCTGCGTATAGCCTCTTTGATATCTTCAGGAGCAAGTTCAAGTGCCTGGGATATTTCGATTATGGAAGGTTCCCGTTCGTGCTTTTGTTCGAGTTGTGCAAATGTTTTGTTTATTTTATTGATCGATCCGATTTTATTCAGGGGGAGTCTTACAATTCTCGCCTGTTCAGCCAGTGCCTGAAGGATGGACTGCCTGATCCACCAGACAGCATATGAGATAAATTTAAATCCCCTGGTTTCATCAAAACGCTGAGCTGCCTTGATAAGGCCCAGGTTACCTTCGTTGATCAGGTCGGGAAGACTTAATCCCTGATTCTGATATTGTTTGGAGACAGAAACAACAAATCTCAGGTTTGCCTTGACAAGCTTTTCGAGTGCATCCTCATCTCCGCTCCTGATCCGTCTTGCGAGTTCAACCTCCTCCTCAGCTGAAATGAGCTCAACCTTGCCAATTTCATGCAGGTACTTGTCGAGAGAAGGGGTTTCCCTGTTGGTTACCTGCTTGATAATTTTAAGCTGTCTCATGGCTGAGAAAATTAATCGTCGTTTATACGAAGAAAAATAGCGTTTGTTACATCAGGAATGTCGATTTTTATAAAAAAATATGATTTTTTTGTTTTTTATTTTTAATAATCCACAGTAAATCATAAACAATTTTGAGTGTTTTTTTTTGGTAATTCTTATGAAATGGTTATACTTGCAAAGAATTTCCATTATATACCTGTTGAATCGCTGATTTTTCCCGGCCTCAACTTATTAAATTTCATTACCCGTTATTGGATTTTTACCTTAATTCATTTGATATATCCTTATATATTAATAATTAATTAGTTATACGGTCTGAACCGAGATATTAATATGAAAATATCTTACTATGCTGCCGGCCTGGTGAGATAAAATAACATGATACTTAATAACTTAAGCGAATATAACCGCACCACTGATAAATAATTACCCTTTTTATGTACGATATTCTTGAGCTTAACAAAAAGCTATTACCTGAACTCAGGGAAATTGCTAAAGGTCTGAAGATCAAACGTGTTGAATCTTTACGCAAACAGGACCTTATCTATAAAATACTTGATGAACAAGCCATTACAGCAGCGGAAGTAAGATCCAAACCGAAACTGTCGGGTACAGGTTCTTCTTCCGGATATCAGAAGTATGGCAACAAAACACCCAGGAAACGGGGCAGGAAGCCTTCTGTTTCAGGCCGGAACACCTATTCGGGTTCCGGCAAATCTCATTATTCTGCAACAATTGCGCCGGAAGAAAGCCCGGTGCTGGACCTGGGGCCGGAAGAAGAAGTGATCAGCTACGTTGAGAAACCGGAACCATCCGAAATTGGTGATGAAATCCTTGAGAAAACCCCTGTTATCGAGAAGGAACAACCGGAATATTACAGGAGGCCGGATCGGAGACAGGTTGATAAAACACTGGAGTTTGAAGGAATTATCACAGCTTCCGGGGTATTGGAGATTATGCCCGATGGCTATGGCTTCCTGAGGTCTTCAGATTATAATTACCTGAATTCACCAGATGATATCTATGTTTCGCAATCTCAGATCAAATTGTTCGGATTGAAAACCGGGGATACTGTCATGGGAACCATCCGTCCTCCGAAAGATGGTGAAAAATATTTTCCGCTGATCAAAGTTGAAGAGATCAATGGCCGGAATCCACAATTTATTAGAGACAGGATACCATTTGATTTCTTGACACCACTGTTTCCGGATGAAAAATTCACGCTTGTTAAAAAAGGGGTAAGAGGAAGTATTTCATGCCGTGTTGTGGATATGTTTTCACCTATCGGTAAAGGACAGCGCGGATTGATCGTAGCACAGCCAAAGACCGGGAAAACCATTCTTTTACAGGAAATGGCCAATGCTATTGCAGCAAGTCATCCTGAAGTTTACATCATTATATTGCTGGTTGATGAAAGGCCGGAAGAGGTAACGGATATGGAGCGTAATGTTAATGCTGAAGTCATAGCATCAACCTTTGATGAACCCGCTGAAAGACATGTCAGGGTTGCCAATATTGTTCTTGAAAAGTCCAAGAGGCTGGTGGAATGCGGACATGATGTTGTGATACTTCTTGACTCAATAACCCGCCTGGCTCGTGCTTTCAATACCGTTGCACCGGCATCCGGCAAAGTGCTCTCAGGGGGTGTTGATTCCAATGCTTTGCAGAAACCAAAACGTTTCTTTGGGGCTGCCAGGAATATCGAAAATGGAGGATCTCTCACGATCCTTGCTACAGCCCTGACCGACACGGGTTCAAAAATGGATGATGTGATTTTTGAAGAGTTTAAAGGAACAGGTAACATGGAACTTCAGCTTGACCGTAAACTCTTTAATAAACGTGTATTCCCCTCTGTTGACCTCAATGCAAGCAGTACGAGAAGGGAGGATCTCCTGCTTGATAAAGTGATGCTGAATAAGATATGGATACTCAGGAATTATCTCGCTGACATGAATTCAATTGAAGCAATGGAATTCCTGATAGACAGGATGGCCAAAACCGACTCAAATGAAGAATTCCTGATTTCCATGAATGCAGAATAGATACCTGATTATTTTTTAAGAATGCGGATTCCCCTTAACAGGAATCCGTTTTTTTTCCTACCTTTATTTTTATTCAAATTAAATGATACAAAACCTAATAAATCTCATATTATTTATCTGCCATTTATGCTAATTTTGCTGTCATTATGTAAAACGTTGTGAATTAGCATCTTGGGGTATTTATAACCGGATTGTAAGCATCAGATTTTGTTGGGTTTATTAGTGCAGGATGGCTTCATAAAGCAAATATATTGAGATTTAGATTTTTGCAGAGCCGTCGCGGGTCTCCGGGAGCTTTGCAAAAAATAATCTATTTTTCATTTGCTTGGTAATTTCAATTGCATAACAGAAAAGGTTATTAATTAATTATTTAAATAAATCAAAATGGCTGAAAAAAAGAATTTTATAACGTGCGATGGGAATCAGGCTGCATCACATGTTGCGTATATGTTTAGCGAGGTTGCGGCGATCTATCCCATCACGCCATCTTCAAATATGGCTGAGAATGTGGATGAGTGGGCCGCCTTTGGAAGAAAAAATATTTTTGGCGAAACGGTTCAGGTTGTCGAAATGCAATCGGAAGGGGGAGCATCAGGAGCAGTGCATGGCTCATTACAGGCGGGAGCCCTTACCACAACATTTACTGCTTCACAGGGACTTTTACTGATGATCCCGAACATGTATAAGATCTCCGGAGAATTATTGCCGGCTGTATTTCATGTCTCAGCGCGCAGCCTGGCTGCACAGGCACTTTCTATTTTTGGAGATCACAGCGATGTGATGAGTACAAGGCATACCGGCTTTGCCATGCTCGCAACCGGAGGTGTCCAGGAAATAATGGATTTAGGCAGTGTAGCTCATCTTGCGGCGATTAAATCCAGGATACCTTTTTTGCATTTCTTTGATGGATTCAGAACTTCCCATGAGGTACAAAAAGTTGAAGCCCCCACCAATGAACAAATGGCTAAACTTTTAGATTATAAAGCGCTTCAGGAGTTCAGGAACCGGGCTTTGAATCCTGAACATCCCGTAACAAGGGGAACTGCACAGAATCCTGATATTTATTTCCAATCGAGAGAGGCAATCAACCGTTTTTATGAACCTGTACCCGATATTGTGGAAGAATATATGCAGGAAATCACTAAAATAACCGGCCGGGAATACCATCCCTTTACCTATTACGGGGCACCTGATGCTGAAAACATTATCATTGCCATGGGATCCGTTACGGAGACGATAAGGGAAACCATCGATTTTCTGGCAAAACAGGGCAGAAAGGTTGGTTTAATAACCGTTCACCTGTACAGACCTTTCAGCAGTAAATATTTTTTCAAAGTACTTCCTCCTTCTGTTAAAAGGATTGCTGTTCTTGACAGAACAAAAGAGCCGGGGGCAAATGGAGAACCCCTATACCTTGATGTGAGAGACCTTTTTTATGGAAAAGACAAAGCTCCGGTCGTTGTCGGTGGTCGTTATGGACTGAGTTCTAAAGATACCACACCAGCGATGATCATGTCTGTTTATAATAATCTCGATCTGCCTGAACCGAAAAACAGGTTTACAGTCGGGATTGTCGATGATGTTACCTTTACTTCCCTGCCGGTACTCCCGGAAATCAGTGCTGTGCCCAGGGGTACCTTTGAAGCAAAATTTTATGGCATTGGTGCCGATGGTACTGTCGGCGCTAACAAGAACAGTATTAAGATCATCGGGGAATCGACAGATAAATATTGCCAGGCCTATTTTGCATATGATTCTAAAAAGTCCGGTGGCATTACAGTGTCACATTTACGGTTTGGCGATAGTGCAATCAGGTCGACTTATTATGTCGGTACGCCGGATTTCGTGGCATGTCATGTGTCATCCTACCTCGATAAATATGACATGTTGAAAGGATTGAAGAAAGGGGGTACCTTTCTGCTCAATACCATCTGGGATGCTGAAGAAACGAAGAAAAGACTGCCTGATCATATGAAGAAATATCTTGCCGACAATCAGATTAAATTTTACATCATTAATGCTACACAGATAGCTGAAAAACTCGGGCTCGGCACACGTACAAATACAATCATGCAATCTGCATTCTTTAAAATCTCGGAGGTTATCCCTTATGACCAGGCTTATGAAGAGATGCGGAAATTCATCGTGAAGAGTTATGGCCGCAAGGGAGAGGATGTCGTTAAAATGAACTATGCAGCGGTGGAACGTGGAGGCGATGTCGAACAGGTTGAGGTTCCTGAAGAGTGGAAGAATATTAAAGTTGAAAAAGAACCCGTTGACGAATTACTCCCCGAATTTATCAGGAATGTTGCCATGCCAATGAACCGGTTAAAAGGGGATGATCTTCCTGTAAGCGCTTTTCTTGACAGGGAGGATGGAACATTTCCGGCAGGTACCACCTCATGGGAAAAACGTGGAATTGCTGTCAATGTTCCGGAATGGCAACCTGAGGAATGCACCCAGTGCAACCAGTGCTCTTATATCTGCCCTCACGCCGTCATACGTCCTTTCCTGCTCGATGAAAAAGAGGTAAAGAATAAACCGGCAGGAATGGTATCAGTTGCAACCAAAGGTAAAGGGTTCGAAGGATACGAGTACAGGATCCAGATCAGCGTTCTTGATTGTACAGGCTGCGGGAACTGTGCCAATGTCTGTCCGTCCAAAGAAAAGGCCCTGATCATGAAGCCGCTGGGTACCCAGATGAAAGAAGCAGAAAACTGGGAATATATCAGCAAAAATGTGACTTATAAGGATTTTGTGGCAGATAAGTATAAAACAGTTAAAAACAGTCAGTTTGCACAACCTTTATTTGAATATTCAGGTGCCTGTGCCGGCTGCGGTGAAACACCCTATGTCAAACTGCTCACCCAGCTGTTTGGTGACAGGATGATGGTCGCTAATGCTACCGGCTGCAGCTCCATATGGGGCGGGTCGGCGCCATCGACACCTTACACCGTGAATGCTGAAGGTAAAGGGCCGGCCTGGGCAAATTCATTGTTCGAGGATAATGCTGAATATGGTTTTGGAATGGTACTCGGGGTAACCAAAATGAGAAAAAGAATAGCTGATAAAATGAACAGGGCCATACAGGATGGTGTTGCCGAAAAAACAAAAGAAGCATTCCTGGAATGGATTGAAAATATGAAGAATGCAGGAAACTCAAAAGAAGCAGCTATAAAAGTTACAACAGCACTCAGAACAGAAAAACATCCTGTTGCAAGGGAAATACTTGACCTGGAGCAATATCTTGTTAAAAAATCAATCTGGGTCATTGGTGGAGACGGATGGGCCTATGATATCGGATATGGAGGACTCGATCATGTGGTGGCTGCCGGTAAAGATATCAATATGCTTGTCCTCGATACCGAAGTGTATTCCAATACGGGAGGGCAATCATCCAAATCAACACCCATTGGCGCTGTTGCCAAGTTTGCCGCATCCGGGAAGAAAGTGAGGAAGAAAGACCTCGGAATGATGGCCATCACCTATGGGTATGTTTACGTAGCCCAGGTGGCGATGGGAGCAAGCCATTCCCAGTTGTTCAGGGCGATCCGTGAGGCTGAGGAATATCCCGGACCCTCCGTCGTCATTGCCTATTCAACCTGTATAAACCATGGATTAAGAGCCGGAATGGATAAATCGCAGGAACAGATGAAAAAAGCTGTTGAATGTGGATTCTGGCACTTGTACCGTTACAACCCGTTACTGGAGAAGGAAGGAAAGAATCCTTTTATACTTGATTCCAAAGAACCGGATTGGACCAAATTTCAGGAATTCCTGTCCTCCGAGGTAAGATATACATCACTTAAGAAATCTTTCCCCGAGGAAGCAGCTATTTTGTTCAAGGCAGCTGAAGAAAATGCTAAATGGAGGTATATGAGTTATAAAAGGATGGCTTCACTGGATTATTCAGTGGCCGAATAAACAATACCTGTATTAACGCGTTGTGCGATTGAACCAAAGATATTGAACTGTTAATATTTGTAGAGCTCCCCCCGAAGCCACGGGGGGAGGGCTCTGCAAAAAACAATCCGGGATATAATTGCCGGTTACTTCAACTGCACAATAGTGTATATAAATATCGGTTAAAAAAACACGTCTGTGAGGACGTGAATTTTTTTATATTTATTTTGTAATTTTGTTATCTTAAATCAGTTTAAATAAAAAGTAATGGGAAGGGTTCTGGCACTTGACTATGGAAGTAAAAGGGTAGGGGTAGCTGTTACAGATCCGTTGAAGATCACTGCAAATGGTTTAAAAACGATTGGTACCAGGGATATCAAAGAATTTATCTCAGGCTATCTTGAGGAAGAACAAATTGATTGCCTGCTCGTTGGCCAACCGATGCAAATGAATTATCAGGTTTCGGATGCGGAGAAATATATCAAGCCTTTCCTGAAATGGTTTAAAGAAAAATACCCTGAAATAAAAATTGAACGGATTGATGAAAGATATACATCAAAAATGGCTGAAAAAGCCATGATTGAAGGAGGAATAAGGAAAATGGCCAGGAGGGATAAGGCTCTGGTAGATAAGATCAGTGCCGTTATCATTCTTCAATCATACCTTGAAAGTAAGAAAAGAAATCCGATTGAAGATTAACGATTTATGATTTAAGAAATTGTTATTACTTCAAAAATCTTAAATCGTTAATCATTAATCTTAAATCATTGAGACCAAGACTAAAAGTTCTTGAATTAT
>CAZRHW010000055.1:0-4450 GCA_964599785.1 uncultured Bacteroides sp.
GACGGGTATATCAGTCTGTCTATCTCTGACGGTACACCACCATATTCATTCAGTTGGTCAACAGGTGATCTTACAGATTCGATCGGGGATCTGCCGGCAGGAGTATACAAAGTTACCATAACGGATGCAGAAGGCTGTACATTGAATGATTCAACCCTGATCGACAGTCTGACGACCTACCAGGGTTCGGAGATCTGCCTGGTGACTGTCAACAATGATAACAGGATACTGGTTGTCTGGGAAAAGACGTATAATCAGGGTATTGCATCTTATAACATTTATCGTGAGCAATCGTCAAAAGATAATTATGTGAAGATTGCCACCATACCATTTGATAGCCTATCAGTATATGAAGATAAATCTTCTGTTCCTGAAGAAAATCCCTATTTCTACAAAATATCTGCCACCGATTCCTGTGGGAATGAATCCGCGAAAAGCCCTTTGCATAAGTCCATTCACCTGGTTGCAAATCTGGGCGTGAACAATGAGGTCAACCTGAACTGGGATGAATATGAAGGATTTGTATATTATGAATACGAAATATTCCGGGGGACTGCTTTAACTGAATTATTCAGTATCAGGACAATTTCCGCAAGCATCCGGTCATGGTCCGACAAATCGGCGCCTTCAGGAAAAAATTATTACAGGATACTCGTCGTTAAACCGGAATCATGTTTCCCAACCTCTCATAAGGCCCTGGAATACAATTCGCCCTTCTCAAATTATGATGAGGAGACCTTAACCGGAATGAGTGAAACAGAACCGGCTGGTTTTAATATTTATCCCAATCCATTCCAGGAGAGAACAACCATTACTTTCAACAATCCCGACTTTGAAAAGCATCAATTAATCCTGATGGATTTAACCGGGAAGGTAATTAAACAGATTGGTGATATTACCGGTAGCCAGGTTGAATTGAGCAGGGATCATTTAAGCCCGGGGTTGTATTTGATTGAATTGAGAGGATCCCATATTTACAGGGGGATGGTTGTGATAGAATAGTAATGGTTCCTGGTTCTCAGTTCCCGGTCCCGAAATGGTCGGAATCTTTGATTCCGTCACCATTTCGAGGATCCTCGAAAATTAACGCATCCGCCTCAGGCGGATTGCGAAATTTCGGGATTGTTGTGAGTATAGAATTTGGGTGTGTAGTGGAAGTTCTGCCGATTGCCAATCGGCAGAAGTTATAACGTTAGATTGTGTAGAAAGGTCCGGTTGTCAACCGGACTCTTTAGGGATTTGATTAGGGTTAGGGATTTGGATCCTATCTCCAGTATTGATTGTGTCCCGGCTGGAAAGCTTTATTTTTTACACCGAGATTTTCCGGCCAGGAGTGAGAGTCACTTTAATTGAAGAAATTATAATGCTTTTGACAACCTGACTGGCGTATTGCCGGGTAATACATTGTAAATTATATAATTATGGTCCTTATTTGTAATGGAATTTATCACATTTGAAGTTTTACCCTGCCGGAATTGAACAGTTTTCCAATCTTCAGGAATGTTTGTTTTAAGCGTTAAAGGAATGTCATAGATCTTTTTATCCAGGTCATTTGTCAGTTTAACTGTGATGGTATGATCATCCACTGATTCACTAACTTCACTGTGCATACGTTCCCTGACATATTTATAGGCATCCTGGAATGTTGCCACCCAGATATATTCTTCTTTGTTCTTGATAAAGTTGAAATAATTCTGAATGGTTTCAGTTGACAATGCTTCCCATCCGATACCTTCAATACCGTGAATGACCAGTACTAGCCAGATATTGTAACGGATGCTTGTATCAATCCATGAAGTCATGACTGAATAAGGAGTTCCGGAAAGGGGGCCTCTTTGCCACTGAATATATTCTTTATCAGTCTTACCCGGGATTCGTGAATCACCGCGTAATATTTCATCAATATAATCTTCCGGAGCACTGTTCCTTACAAATGGGAACAATTGTGAGGCAATGTCTATAACTCGTTCATCATGAGTTCCATATGGGCATTCAACGGAAAGGGTATGTTTATAGCCGAGATGATCCCTGATATCCGCTTCACATTTTTCGAGCTCATATAAAATATTCTCCTTATCTAAATTTGATAAATGGGCATGGGAAATTGTATGACATGCAAATTCATGCCCTTTATCTGAAAATTTGATCAGTTCATCCCATGTGGTACTATCCTGTCCGGCATCCATCATTATGGGGACAGCTTCAAAAACCCTGTTTGATTTCCGGAGAATTTCGCAGATCTCATCAACCGTTTTGTAAACCTCCTCATATCGCTTGTGTTCAAGGTTATTCCCTATGCTATACATATCAAATGCACTTATTTCCGGTACATTTTGGATTTCACGAAGGTACCTGATCATGGAAGTTCTTTCAAAGATGTTTGCCTGATTGGCGGGAATCGTTTCACTTTCCTTAAGGATATCCATTATCGGGCGGCCGGTAAATGTCGGATGATATTCTGAACCATAAAAGTATCCTGTGTTAATAAAGAAAGTTCCCGGCATTGCTAATTCATCCAGAACGGGTATGGCAATTTTAAACTGATTCCTTGAACCATCATCAAAAGTGATGGAGACACATGATGATTTGCCATCCTTCCATTTAAGAATCTCAGTCTGAGAATAAAGGTGGCCATCTGTCAGTATCAGAAAGATTGTTATCCCGGATAGAATCGGGAAGATTTTATTAATGTTCGTTGTCCACATATCCTGGTTTATTAATGATACACACAAAATTAAGATAATAACAGTATCAGAAAAAATCTCCGATAATTTGCTTCATGATACAGGACAGGTAAAATTAGCTTTTTTACCTTCAGGCATTGTTCCCCCTGTGCGTCCAAACGAAGATACAGCAGGCAGGCGGCAGAACTTATTCAACCCCTGCCTACCGGCAGGCAGGGTTTTATGATTTAAGAAGTTTATGTTACTTTAAAAATCTTAAATCGTTAAATGTAATGCATTCGCGAGCAGGTTGTGTCTGTGGCCATGTGGGAGCGAGCAATCTTCAATCTGATATCTATTCTTCCTTTACCTCAGACTTCTTTCTTTGCGACCCTGAGACAATTGCGACCTTTTTACTTTTTACCCTGTGAAATAATTTTGCAAGCAAAATTGCTTTGCATTTCAAAGGGTGAACTTTTGCCTTTTGCCTTGCCCATAGGGAACTATTTGATTTTAAATTTGAATTAATTCACTGTTTTAGAAATTCTTTCCAGCCTTTTACCTGTATTCCTTTTCTGACCTGTTGCTGATCACCTCCATATATTACAAGTTGTCTTTCCGGCCCGGATTTCGATGTTTTGACCCAATATTCAAGATTCTTCAGGAATTCAGGTTGAAATGTTTTTCCGGATTTTATTTCTGCCCCGGAAGGTTCAGGGATTTTATCAAAAACAAGGTCTATTTCAAGGCCTGTTTTGTTTTGCCAGAAATAAACTGAAGGATCTTCACCATGATGGAAAGATTTTTTAAGTATTTCTGCAATGATCAGGTTTTCAAATAAATTCCCTTTAATATAATGATCTTTTAACTGATCAACCGATTGTATATTTAAAAGTGAACAAATGATGCCAGTATCATAGAAATAAAGCTTGGGGGATTTAATAATTCTTTTGTTAAAATTTTTATAATAAGGTTTTAGTAAAAAACAAATATAACTGGCTTCCAGAATATGCACCCAGTTACGGATTGTTTCAACCGATACTCCGGCTTCAATCGATAAGGAAGAATAGTTAAGAATTTGTCCGGCACGGGCGGCACATAAACGGATAAATTTCAGGAAACCTGCAGAATCAGTAATATTTTTAATTTGTCTGACATCCCGCTCGATATAGGTATTGATATAATAGGGGTAGAAATCTGCCGGTGTTATTCCCTCAGCATGCAGACGGGGATAAAAACCTTTTAAAATATAATCTTCATAATCGTCAAATTCAATTCCTACGTATTTTAATTCAGTGAATGAAAATGGCAGAAGTTTTAAAATCGCCACTCTTCCGGCCAGGGACTGGCTTATTTTTTCAAGCAGGAGGAAATTTTGTGAACCGGTTAAGATATACATCCCATTTTTTCCTGCGACATCTGTAATGGTTTGTATGTAAGAAAATAATGCGGGAACTTTCTGAATTTCATCCAGCACAGCTCCATACGGGTAGTCATTCAGGAAACCTTTTGGATCTGTATGGGCATATTCAAAATTATCAGGATCTTCAAGACTCAGGTATGGTTTATTCTTGAAAATATGCCTGACAAGGGTGGTTTTTCCGGATTGTCTCGGGCCGGTTAGTGAAACCACGGGGAACTTACCGGAAAGATATTTCAGTTTATTTTCTAATTCCCTTCTTATCATAATCGGTTATACAATAAAATAAAATTGGACATATTTCTGTTTTGAGTTGTAATTTGTCCAAATATAATCATTATATCTAATAATGTCAATTTTCAAGAAA
>CAZRHW010000055.1:4550-8458 GCA_964599785.1 uncultured Bacteroides sp.
GTTGTAATTTGTCCAAATATAATCATTATATCTAATAATGTCAATTTTCAAGAAATTTTTATAAAAATATTTTTAAACTATAACCGACAATCCCGACTCCCGACTTAAAAAACCATCGTCATCACCCCATTTGCCGGTGATGTGAATTTGATGACTTTCCCTTCGATCCACATCTGGCCCATCTGCTCAACATCCTTCAGGTTGAGGATGACCACAGCGATTTTTCCATCGGGATTGATAAATGCAGTGGCAATGAAATCGTCGCTGTTTGAGGTGCAGGGGAGCCGTTTGGCCCCGGGCCTGATAAACCTCGAAAAATGTCCGAATACATAATGGGGAGGGTTATAGGTTAATTTACCGCTGGGAAGGTCGGCGTTCACGATATTCGTTCCATGGAGGCCTCCGGCATGGCGGGGTCCGTTATCCTCGTCGAGTATCAGGTTCCAGAAGATCCATCCGTTGGACCAGTTATTCAGGTCTATAATGATATTTCTTGCCAGGTTGGTTGCCGAGCGCCAGGATCCCCCCATGCCGGCTTCGGAATACAGGATTTTTTTATCGGGGAAAGCATCGTGCACCATGCGTACATTATCGAAATGGTCGCCAACATACCAGTGAAAGGCAGTTCCCCAGATATATTTTGAAGCCTCCGTGTCTTCATATGCTGCCTCAGCACGCTGGTACATGATCCCGCGGTTATGGTCCCAGATCATGAGCTTCACATCGGCCAGCCCGTTTTTATGCAGGGTGGGCCCGAGGAAGTTTTTTACAAAATCTTTTTCTTCTTCAGCAGTGAAGATACACGATTCCCAGACCTGCGTGGCCATCGGTTCGTTCTGCACGGTGAGGCCCCACATGGGGATGCCTTCAGCTTTATATGCTTTGATGTATTTCACAAAATAGTCGGCCCAGGTCTGGTTGTATTCGGGCCTGAGCTTGCCGCCGTGCTTCATTTCATTGTTGGTTTTCATCCATGGCGGAGGGCTCCAGGGCGAGGCAAAAAAACGGAGGTTCCCGCCGGATGCTTCCATGGCCCCTTTAATCATGGGGATACGGTATTGCCGGTCGTGTTCAATAGAAAAATGTGTCAGCTCCTTATCTCCTTCGACGTCGTCGTAGGTGTACATTTCATCCGAATAATCACAGCTGTGGATTGTTGTACGGCACAGGTTGTAACCATTTCCCTCAACCGGGTCGAAACAGGCTTTCAGGAATTGCTCCTGCTTTTCTTTTGGAAGCTTGCCGAAGGTGATGGCGGCTGCATCGGTAAAGGATCCTCCGAAGCCTTCAATGGTCTGAAAGGTTTTGTCGTCGTCAACTATGATCGTCGGATAATTCTCATCCGGCTGTCCGAGTGGCTCAAAAGCCCTGAACCCCTGGGAATTTAGCAACTGATGTGTCGACTCGGCCGTGACATATACTTCGGCTTCTTTGTAATCCCTTTGCTGTGCATAACTTTCTGTTAAAAATGCACAGAAAAACAATAACATTAGTAAGGGCCGATGGGCATTAAGACGGGGAAAGTAAAGATGTAAGTTCATGACAGAAAAGTTTATTTGGTTATAATTAAAGTGAAACATTATCAATGATGAACAAGTTTGGCAAGGAACTCCACAAAAGCTGATACATCCTGTCCGACACTTGCCTTTTCAAGGGCATCCATGTACTCATCCCGTTTTTCAACCGGAATAACCAACCAGGAATAACCGCCTGAAGCAAGCATTACATTCATCAGGAATCGCCCGATTCTTCCGTTTCCATCCATGTAAGGATGAAGATAAACGAAGATAAAATGCCCAAGCACTGCACGAACCGAAGGTTCTTTTTCCTTTTTTAACAGATCAAATAATGCAGGCATTGTATCTCTGACGGCATGGGGACCCGGTGGTATATGTCGTGAACCCTTAATGTATACCGGCCCGTTTCTGTATCCGGCTAAATCCGATACATTAATAATACCCGCTCTTACAGCCGGTGCAAATAATTCACGATACCATTTATCATGACCGGTAAAGGCAACGCTGCCGGAATTCTTTCCCTGCAGAATTTCTTTGATGCTTGTTTTAACAGCTTGAAAAGCTTGCCAGTATCCCCTGGCTGTCAATGCATCTTTATGCCTTCTGTCATCCTCATTATCATCCGGATTCCAGTTTCCGCTTCTGACTTTTTCAATTAATTCCGGAGTAACACGATACCCTTCGATTGATAATGAATGATAAGCGTCAGCTACATATATGTCATCAACCTTCCTTAAATATTCATCAATATCTTCTGGTAAACCTGTTGATCCGGGAAAGTTATCAATTACAATCTGCCTCATATTTTGCCAGGTCAATTTAATTCGATTAACGTAAGGAGAGGTTTCATGAATATCCCTTAAAAAAGGCAGTATTTCTTTAAAGGGGTCAATTTTACGAACATCATAGCCGGCACTTTTCATTGCTTCCATGATTTCATTGGCTGTCCGTTCGCATCCAATATTCCGGAAAGCCCCTGCCAGCCGTCCTGCAATTTTGCTATGGCCTCCTTTAAGGAGCACGGATAGAATGTCCGATGGATCTTTAACCATAGTGAGTGCTGTTCTTGCTTCGGTAGGGCGTTGGGAAAAAAAGGTTGGGGAACAAGCAATTAAGGCAGAAGATAAGGAGAATAGTTTTATTCCATCCTTTTCCACGATTTCTTCTTTAGATGGCAGTGAAGATGTAAGATCCAGAAAAGATGTATCGTGAATAAGGTTTATGATGTTATTGCCGGCTTTTGGAGAACGGACCAGTAGTTGTTTTGGCACTGAATAATTGCCGCTATGTATAATTAAGGATTGCTCAGGTGATAAGCACCATTCATTACCAAATCGTTCATTAAAATATACCGAGACAAAATACCAATATGATGTAAACCAGGAAGTGCTGTCGCCTTCTTTTTCATCAGGCCTTGATGAAATATACCAGCCTTTCATAACTTCACGAATAAAACCTCCTGAT
This sequence comes from uncultured Bacteroides sp., assembly GCA_964599785.1. Taxonomy (GTDB): domain Bacteria; phylum Bacteroidota; class Bacteroidia; order Bacteroidales; family SM23-62; genus LJUQ01. Next base: position 7,532 of record CAZRHW010000055.1, read on the forward strand.
ACAAGACGGTCCTTATGAGAACGGGCAATGTCACTCGCTTTAATAACAGCAATTCCCTTACCATTCTGAAATTTGTGCAGTACTTCAAGAGATTGCGCCAATTTTTCTGCTGGTGTGGACATACCTTTGTGCCAGATATTAGTTTAATCTGCCGTATAATATTTAGTATATTCTGTTGTGCTATCTTTAGTACATTCCGCCGTACAATTTTTCGTATATTCTGCAAATATATTAAAATTCAATTAATTATCTCAAATAAATTTAGTAAAAAATTAGTGATAAAGCTTTCAATATCATGTTTATTATCGAATGATTTCCCGGGAGTGCCTGAAATTCCTGAAAGAACTTTCTGGTATTTATAATCCCTGTATCATTTGAATCACCTGGGCTGTCAGGGGTTTTTCAGCCCCTGGCATCAGGCGGGTCACCTTCACTTCGTAGCCGCCCTCGGAGAAGGCTTTATCGGTGCAGATATATCCGCTTGAGCCGTTGCAATGGGTAATAATGGTAGTATTTGTGTATGGTGATTGCTTTTTGATTTCCGAGCCTATTTCATTCATCACCTCGCCTGATATTCCGGCCAGCACCAGGTGGCCTATCCTGAAAGCGGTCAGCCTGATCTCTACATCGGGACCGCTTTCATAAGTCTTTTGAGGGAACTGGTCTTTGCATGCTTTCTTACCGGGCAGGGTTAGGGAGGTATATATCGCATCAACCGATTCCACAGGGAAAGTTGTGATCGTATTATATGTTTCCCAGGCGGCTTTGCCGGCATGATACCCGACAGCTTCGATCTCATTGAAATCCTTGCCTGGCCCATAGATAGGATTGATATCTCCTGAAGCCCCGGCTGTTATGGCAACTACCAGCTCTTCTCCTGCCTGCTTCTTGATGTACCTGGCTGCTGCACCGGGCCAGTCACCGGTG
>CAZRHW010000056.1:0-1566 GCA_964599785.1 uncultured Bacteroides sp.
GTCTCTCCTTCACCGAACTCACCATGACACCGTGAACACAAATAATGAAACTGCAAAGCTCCCTGCTGAGGATTTCCATCGGGTAAATTTATTGCAGGAATCGTACTATACTCGCTTCCCCATGATCTGATAAGTCCTATCAGATCGGCCAAATTTCGGTCTGTAAGCCAGTACCAGGAAGGCATAGCTGTATTATATCTTCCATTGCGAATGGTGTTATAATAAAACCTGTCGGTAATTATTCGCTGAATATCCGGATTATTCAAAGCCAGGGCTGCCATCCCTTTCCCATCATCACCATGGCACATACGGCAATTGGAATCATAGATTATTTGTCCATTTCTCCCTATTCCTTTCAGATTTATTATTCCTTCGAACGATGAATGATCCTTTCTCTCATTCCGGATAAATCCTGCCACTGAATCGATTTCCCTTTCATACAGGCCCGAAAATTCCGGGAGCCATGAAGCCATTTGTCTTGCCCCCCTGCCGTTTATTATCGTAAACGTGATGAATTCAGAAGAAGCCACGCTGAGCATATCCCTGTTTTCTAACGCAGGCACCCCGTTTTTGTATTCATTGTAGTTTTTTCCCTCTCTTTTTTTCCCATGACAGGCTGAACAACAGGAGTTATACAGTTTCTCTCCACCAAGGAAATTCCTTGCTCCTTTAAGTTCACTCAGTGTTTCAACAGAAAAAAATCCGAAAGGGATATCCGGCTTTGCAAGTCCTAAAGTAAAGGTAACCAGCGCCTCCAGATCTTCTTCAGGAAGGTTTATCTTTAACATCTGTGATCCGGGAGACACCATCTCCGGGTCATGAAAATGTTCCTTCAGCCAGTTTGATACTGTTTGTTCGCCCCTGATATTCTGGAAACTGTATTCATGTTTGGTCTTTTCTCCCTGTGCCGTCAGGTCAGGACCAACAATGCCTCCAACTCCCCTGGCATGGTGGCATCCAAGACATCCTTCCCGGTTGAACACCTGCTGACCCAGTCTGAATATTTCCGTTCCGGCAAATTCACTCCCTACTGTAAAAATTGTCAGGTGACACTTTCCGCATGATGACTGAATATAAGGTTGATCAAGTAAAGGAAAGGGCCAGCAGGTATTTTCATTTCTGCCAAAAGCTTCTTCTTTGTCCAGGGCTCTTCCCTGTCCACCATGACAAATCGTGCAGCCAAATTTCTGTGGTGGATGATTAATGAGAAAATCCCCGCTATGAATCCTGTGAGGTTGTGATACATCCACCATCCCCGGGTCTTCAATACCCATATGACAGGTCACACAACGATCGACCCTTTTTAAATCTTTCAGTATTAATTGTCTGATCCCAATTTCAATCCTGAAAAAATCCTTTTCCGGCATATCATTTATCTCTTTTTCTCCGCTAATCTTCTTATATTCATATTGATATTTCTTCCAATCCCTGAAAAAACTTTCCTTTACCCATGCAGATAATATCAGGATGATCAGCAGTGAGCTGAAAATGATTGTTAAGATCCTGTATATCCTGATATATTTCTTTTCCATGTTAAAACATGAGTATAATAATGTGACATTTCAT
>CAZRHW010000056.1:1666-8409 GCA_964599785.1 uncultured Bacteroides sp.
CCTGATATATTTCTTTTCCATGTTAAAACATGAGTATAATAATGTGACATTTCATTACTGTGCCGGCCATTGTGAAGGGGACCAGTAAAATGCCCAATTTGGCCCCCTGAACCATATTCCCATAGCAGTAAAAATAATCAATCCGGTTATGGCACAGGCAAATAAAGCTATTGCAGCCATCCTTGTTGATCTTGTTTTCCTGTTGATCAAAACAGACCATATAATATATAACAGGACGGATAAAGTTGCCGGATTCACCAGCATAACAATTATTCCTGATATGCTGTCGAACCATTCCCTTAACCAGCCATACCTGACAACAATAAAAATCAGAAGTACAGATAATACAACTGAGAATAAAATTGAGAATACCATGATCCATATTCCCTGCCTGCCGGAAAACCAGATGCCTGAATATTGTTTCTCTTCATCAACATAAGGGATGGAAATCAGAAAAATTATGAACAATAATGGAATTATTACTCCCCCTGCAAAAGCTGAATATGAAACAAGTTCCTGGATGCCAAGGAAATACCATGGTGATTTGGCCGGATTTTCCGGAAATGCGGGATTTGCCTGTTCCCTGAGGGGTGCATCAAACAGTAATGCCATCATCAGGAGGACGACGGCAACAAAAAGAAGGGTAACCAATTCTGTCCACATCAGTACCGGCCATGAATATAACCGGATATCCTTTTTTTCACGAGTATATATCTCCGCTCCTGAATATGCTGCATCAGAAGCAGGCTCTGCCGTGTCCCGGGTGCTGGTCACTGGTTCCCTGGTGCTGCTCCCCGGTTGCTGGTTCTCAACGCTAAACTCCCGGCTTCTGATTCCGGTACCCGTAATCCCTTTTCCCTGCAGACTTATTCGGTTTGAAACTTTACCGGCCACTTCACTCTCTTCAAAAGGCCTGCTTAATCCTCCATCTTTACGGATTCTCCAGAAATGCCATCCGGTAAGTATTAAAAGGGTCACCGGCAGAAAAATCACATGGAGCATAAAGAATCGTGTCAGTGCAGTTTGCCCGACTGTTTCATCCCCAATTAATAATTTTTTAAGGAAACCTCCAATATCAAAAATATTTGTGATTCCGAGTATATCTGTAAGTTCCCTTGCGGAGGCAGCGATATTCGAGCCTATTGTTACAGCCCAGTATGCCAGCTGATCCCACGGAAGAAGATAACCACTAAAACTCATAAATATGACAACTACCAGCATACAAACACCTACTATCCAGTTTAACCTTCTCCTTCCAAGATAGGAACCTGTCAGAAATGTCCTTATAAGATGCAGAAATACCACCAGAACCATCCCGTGGGCGGCCCAGCGGTGAATATTCCTGATATATCGCCCGCCCGGAACGATAAATACAATATCTTTTACAGAGTCATAAGCATTTTCAACCGAAGGAATATAATTCATTAAAAGGATAAAACCGGTACTGACCATAATCAGAAACAGGAAAGCCAGGATCAGTCCGAGTCCGAAAGTATAGGTTGGTGTTAAGGTATGAGGATGGATCTTTGGCGAGTGGATATGTAAGAAGAAGTTACGGGAGATCCTTTGTACTCGTTTGATGTTTGTATTTTGTGAGGCAGTTGGCATTCTCAATATTTAAAGGATTCAAGGGTTCGAGGGGCCAAGGGGTCAAGGGGCTAAAGGAGTGAGGGAATAGATTAATCGGGTTTGTTTTTTCGTTCCAATGATTTAATCAAAGCCTTAAGCATTCTTTCCACTTCTCTGAGACTCTCTTCAGTTTGACTGAAATTCTTTTTATTAAAGTATCCTAAATCAATTGATAATAGCAACTGTGTTTCAAGTTCACATAATGAACCGTAAGCTACATAGCATGAATATATATATTCCTGTGTTGTTTTTCTGCCATAACCTTCAGCAATATTTGAAGGTACTGAAACTGCTGACCTTCTCATTTGTGAAGTCAATCCGAATTTTTCTTCAGAGGGGAAAACTTTGGTATTCTTATAAATATTCAGACACAATTGATAACTCTTTTGCCAGACTTTTAAATCTTTAAATGTTCTTAACATGATGATTTGATTTTAAATTAGACATGATTATAATATTTAAGTGCTTATTTTATGGTATCCTATTTATCCTCGAACCCTTGACCCCTCGAACCCTTGACCCCTTTACCTTTGAAATAGTTAATAAACTCAGATTGTACCAAGTATATAGTTTGAATCAACGGTCTTTGTTAAATCCACGACTATTTGCCCATCTGCATCTTTATACAACCTATACCATGGCAGATCTTTGGAAGCCGCTCCTGAGATCACTTTCCCATTTTTATTAAAACATGATCCATGACAGGGACATTGAAATCCGTCTTCAGTTTTTTCGATCACACATCCAAGATGTGTACAAATCGCAGAAACAACTTTCACTCCCCCATGATCCCGGTAGATAAAAATCTTATGCTCAGAGATATAGGTAAAATCGTTTAATGCTATTGAGCCTGGTTTGCCCAGCCTGACCCTTTTTTCTGACCGGGAACGGGCCGGGAGAACCTGCCGTAACAAACTGAAGAATGCCATGAATCCGGCAACGGAGGCCAGGATAAGGGACAATTGTCTCAGGAAATTTCTTCGTGCTCTGTTCACTATTTAGAATTAAATAATTGAAGTATCATTCAAATTGACTGAAAAGGTTCTCACAGATTAGCACAAATCAAAACACTGATATACGCAGATTATAATATATTCTGCTTTAAACAGTCAGCGAAAATCTGCGAATTCATCTGCGTAAATCAGTGAGAAATATAAAATAAGTATATTCCTATCCGGGTATAATCCAAATATAAAAATAGTCTATTTCTTTCTGAAAGATTCAAAATACTGATTTCCCTGCTTATTTTTATACTTTTAAAACTTTATCAATAACAGATATTGATGAAAATACATGGCAGATACCGGATAGTCATTACAGGTACAATCCTCCTTTTGTTCGTTGCTTTCATCATTAATTGTAATAAATCTGGTGAAAGCAGAAATCAGGAAGGGAAGGATGTTCGTGATAAGAATGTCAATGTTTCTGCAGAGTTTGCCGGCAGGGAAAGTTGCAGGGAATGCCATGAAAAACAGTATAATCTTTTCCTGGGATCGGATCATGATATGGCTATGGATGTTGCAACAGATTCAACTGTCCTGGGCGACTTTAACAATGTGACTTTTACACAGGGGGGAATAACCTCAAGGTTTTTCAGGAAAGATGGTAAATTTCTTGTTAATACCGAAGGTCCCGATGGGGATTTGCACGACTATGAGATCAGATATGTTTTCGGTATCCGGCCCCTGCAGCAATACCTGGTTGAATTTCCCGGAGGTCGCTACCAGATGCTCCCAATTTGCTGGGATACACGTTCTGAGGAACTGGGTGGCCAGAAATGGTTTCATATTTATAACAAGGAACGCATCCCTCCCGATGATATACTTTTCTGGACCAGAATTACCCAGAACTGGAATTATATGTGTTCAGAGTGTCATTCCACGAATGTCAGGAAACAATTTGATTACACATCCAACCTTTACCATACTACATGGAAGGAGATCGATGTTTCCTGTGAAGCCTGCCATGGTCCCGGTTCAATCCACATAGAATGGGCGCGGAATGTTGAGAAAGGTGGCAGACCCGATGCTATGCCAAAAATGGGATTGGTTGTCAGGTTGAAGGATACCGATCATGCAACCTGGGTCTTTGATATGGAGAGCGGTACTGCAAAACGATCCGTTCCGAGAACTTCCGGAACACTGGTTCAGATGTGCGGACGTTGTCATGCGCGGCGGTCAATCGCTACAGAAGATTATACCTGGGGTCACCATCTCCTCGAAACTCACTGGCCCTCCCTCCTTGAAGAAGGCTTGTACTATCCCGACGGCCAGATTCATGAAGAGGTTTATGTCTATGCATCTTTTCTACAGAGTAAGATGTTTCATGCAGGTGTCACCTGCAAGGATTGCCATGAACCCCATAGTGGAAAAGTCTTTATTCATGGTAATGCATTGTGTTACCGGTGCCACCTTGCTGAAAAATATGGCAGCCGTGAACACCATTTTCATGATCCATCTCAAAATGGTTCAAATTGTTTCGAATGTCATATGCCCGAGCGAACATATATGATCATCGATCCCAGACGGGATCATAGCATACGTATACCACGACCTGATCTTTCTGATAAACTTAAAACACCTAACGCCTGCATTAAATGCCATACCGATAAAACAAATCAATGGGCAGCCGCATACCTGAAACGGTGGTATGGCATTGTCGAAAAAGGTGTAAAACATTATGGTGAAATATTCTGGGCCGGACGTCTTGGATATCCTGAAGCACTTCCGGAATTGATCAAACTTGCTGTTGATAGTTCACTCGCTCCTATGATCCGTGCTACAGCCGTCTATCTTTTTCAGAATTACAATGATCCATCTGCCTTAAGGACCCTGCATCAAACGATCAATGATCAGGAGCCTCTGATCCGGTTTGCATCACTGAATACTCTGAATATTGCGGATGAGAATACCCTCGCAGAATTTGTCCTGCCCAGGCTGAACGATTCTATTATGCTTATCCGTGCCCTTTCTGCAAGATTGCTTACCAGTCTGCCGTCCCAGTATTTCACCAGGATAACACAACGTTATCAGCAGAAAGCACTGGATGAATATTTCAAAACACAGATGATCAACGCCGATCATCCTTCGGCACATATGAACCTGGGCATCCTGTATCTTAACCAGGGAGACTATGCCAAAGCGGAAGCATCTTATAAGAAAGCCATAGAAATAGAGCCTGCAATGACAACCGCCTGTATTAACCTTGCAGACCTTTACAGGATGCTAAACAGGGATGATGAAGGTGAACAAATATTACGGAGCGCACTGGAAAGAGATCCCGATATGGCAGCAGTTCATTATTCATTGGGATTACTGCTTATAAGAAAGGGGAATCCTGATGAGGCAATGGAACATCTCCGGCATGCTGCTGCCCTTGAACCTGAAAATGCACGGTTTGCTTATGTATACGGAGTTGGCCTGTATTCAGGTGGAAACCATGATGAGGCGCTGAAGTTTCTCGAATCAGCACTGAAAAAAAATCCATATGACCGGGATATCCTGTATTCACTGGCTACATTTAACCAGGAGCAGGGGAATATTAAAATGGCCATATTATATGCAGAAAAACTGGTTGAGTATTATCCGCAGGATCAGGATTACCGGCAATTGTCACAATACCTGCGAAGTTTATAATCATTGACTGTATTATAAACATTTATTATGCGAACCTCCCTTCCGTCTATTACTTCAGAATCATAGTAACAAATCCTGAAGAAAATGTTTCACAGGGTCTGCGAGAAGCCTTTTTAAGATTTTTTATCTAATCCAATCCATTTTTCAGGTATGGTACACCCACTGGTATCACCGGGCTGAAAAGATACCAACCCGGAGAGATTACCATTTCAGAAGAACAATCCAAGGATAGCAAAAGGAAGCAGTATGATTCCAGCAACTATTTCAATAATGCCAAGAATTAATCCCGCTATTGCAAGTCTCCTATAATCTCGGATACCATGTCGCCGGCCCATATTCAGCGCAACAGCTCCAAAAACGGTTGCGATGATTCCGACCAGCAAAGGCATGGTGAAAATACCGATAATGCCAAGAACAAATGAGGTAACTGCAAATAACATGATACTGCCTTCCGGATAGGATGAAGACGGAACCTGTGATTTCAGTACATTTTTACGCCTTCTTTGAACATCATTACCATTGAACGTTTCAAATTGTGACTCATGCCAACTCTCATTCTTAATAAATATTATCTCCGGAGATCGTGAATCAGTTGAAATTGGCATAACCGGCATAATACTATTTTGAAAAACATTAACGGCAGGAGCATCAGATTCAGGGGAAAAAGACATTCCTCCGGTTAATTGATCTTCATAATAATTATTGCCCTGTAAATCTGAATAATATAATTCGGTCCCGGCAAATAAATTTTCTGTTGACACAATCATAACCGGTTTATGCTTATCTCCTATCCTTGTATTGTAATTTCTGTGATTATGCCTGGGATACGCCGTCCTGTCAAATATACCTGATCTAGCATTAGCCTGGTATTTCCCGTGCTTGTTTTCTGGTAATTTCAATTCAGGGCATGCTACCTGTTTATATGTATTACAGCCTCCAAGAACACTTGAAATCAGGAGGATCATAAATAATTTTCGGTGTGCAGAATGTAAATGTTCTTTCATATTATCATTTCTTAATTGTGACACAACAATTTACAAGTATTATACTCTAAACAGACTTTCAGGTTTTAACCCAAATATTGTACCATATACATTCATTCTTATTCGTAATATTTATTCACTGACTAAATGTTTACTTTTTTTATGTAAGTTTATGTTGATTTTATAATCTTCTGACATGAAAAAGTACTTTACTTTTATTTTTATCATTATTTATTGTATAATCCCCTTCCATCTGGCACAAGCCCAGCAAATCGTCAGGACTTCCGGTGAATCACAGGTTGAATGGCCCGATACAAAATCCCGTAACCAGGTCCAGCAGGAAGCCAAAGACCTGGCTACCATCGATGCGCTTGAGAGAGCTTTTGGCAGGGTAATCGTCCAGGGAAATTCGACATACCTGACCAACCTGAATACCGGTGAACAAACAGAAACAAGATCAGTTTTTAACATGATTGCCAATACTTCAGTGAAAGGA
>CAZRHW010000057.1:0-8397 GCA_964599785.1 uncultured Bacteroides sp.
TTATACCCTACTCTATATTGGCTCCACGAACTTAATAAAATCCATTTTCACAGGTTGTGATACACCCCCGGTAAAGCAGGATTTTCCCTGTAGTGGCCTATGCCTGTCGTCTCCTTTTTGTCTCCCGATTCAAAGGTACGAAAAATGCGGTATCAGTTACTTATCTAATGACGGAGGTTTAACCTATTTTTAACACGCTGTTATTCCCATTCTATCGTGGCGGGAGGTTTGGAACTGATATCAAAAACAACCCTGTTGATACCTTTAACCTTATTGATAATTTCATTAGAAACTCCACTCAGGAAATCATAAGGTAATCTCGCCCAGTCAGCTGTCATTCCATCGGTCGAGGTAACTGCTCTCAGCGCAACAACATACTCATAAGTACGCTCATCACCCATAACCCCTACAGATTGAACAGGAAGAAGGATAACTCCCGCCTGCCAGACTTCATTATACAGTCCTGATTCAATGAGTCCGTTGATAAATATACTATCCGCTTCCTGTAACATCCGGACTTTATCTGAAGTAATTTCTCCCACTATTCTCACAGCAAGTCCTGGTCCGGGAAACGGGTGCCTTATCAGAATGGATTTATCCAGGCCCAGGTTTTCACCGATTTTTCTTACTTCATCCTTGAATAATAATTTCAATGGTTCTATGATTTTTAGATCCATCATTTCAGGCAATCCCCCAACATTATGATGAGATTTGATCTTTGCAGAGGGACCTTTAACAGAGACCGATTCAATTACATCGGGATATATTGTTCCCTGGGCAAGCCATCTGACATCTTTAATTTTTTTTGCCTCTTTCTCAAACACCTCTATGAAAACCTTGCCGATAATCTTTCTCTTTTGTTCAGGATCTATCACATCTTTAAGCTCTGAGAGAAATTTTTCCGCAGCATCAACACCGATCACATTCAGACCAAAATTTTTATAAGTATCCAATACCTTTTCAAATTCATCTTTTCTCAGCAAACCGTTATCTACAAAAATTCCAAAAAGCTGTTTCCCAATCGCTTTATGCAGAAGCAGGGCAGCAACGGAGGAATCAACCCCACCCGAAAGGCCCAGCACAACTTTCTCGTCACCTATTGTATCCTGCATATCTCTGACTGTGGATTCAATAAATGAGTCAGCAGTCCACATTCCTGAACAGCCACATATATTTATCAGGAAATTTTCCAGTATAAGTTTTCCTTCTTCGGTATGATAAACTTCAGGGTGAAATTGCAAACCATAGGTTGGTTCATTCTCAACAGAAAAAGCTCCCACAGCAATATCCGCTGTACTACCTATAATCTTAAAATTTTCCGGAAGTCTTATAATCGTATCCGCATGAGACATCCATACCTGTTTATCCTTATTCACATCTTTAAAAATTGTACTCGAGGGGTCAATATAATGAAGTCTGGCCCTTCCATATTCCCTTGATTTCGCAGGTGTAACTTCACCACCATATTGCTGGGCCAGGTATTGTGCTCCATAGCAGATTCCAAGCAAAGGGTAATATCCTTTTATTTTAGAAATATCCGGAACAGGTGCATGACGATCCCTTACTGAAAATGGACTTCCGGATAATATGATCCCTTTAACCGAATCATTCAGCTCCGGGATATGGTTGTACGGATGAATCTCACAGTAAATATTTAGTTCACGTACCCTTCTGGCAATAAGTTGTGTATACTGAGAGCCGAAATCAAGAATATAGATTATCTCGTTCATAGAATCAGAAAATAAATAAACCTCAATATCTTTGGTTTAATCGTACAATGCGTTAATACCTTAATAATTCTTTTCTCTGGTTTTCGGGACTGAAAAAACATCCCCATCATTTATTGCCACTGTATTTTCAAATACTTCACGTGCTTCTTTCTCAAAGTCCTCATAGTTTTTGTACCGTGATGAATAATGTCCAATCAGGAGTTTTCCCACGCCGGCCTTCTTTGCAATTTCAGCAGCCTGTTTTGTTGTTGAATGAAACGTTTCCGAAGCAAGATCAACATCTTTATGGGTAAATGTTGTTTCATGATAAAGAATATCTACTGATCTGATTTGTTCGATTATATTCTCATCATATGCTGTATCAGAGCAATATGCATAAGAACGGGGCTTATAGGAAGGCAGGGTAAGTTCATCATTCGATAATTTTATACCGTCCCCTGTCGTAAAATCGGATCCATTTTTAATCCTGACTATCTCCCTGACAGGTATATTATATTTTTCCACCAATTCTTTTTTTATGTTTTTTGGAACAATCTTCTCTCTAAAAAGAAATCCACAAGTGGGAATGCGATGTAGAAGGGGGATGGTCCTGACCTCAATGGTTTTATCCTGGTAAATCAGGGCAGATCTTTTATGCTGGAAAGTATGAATGATAAGTTCGAAGGTCAGGTCATTCTGAAAATATTTCAGGTGGTCGAGCAGAAGTTCCTCAAGCATATCCGGTCCGTAAAGATGTAACTTCGATGTTCTTCCCAGCAGGCAGAAGGATGATATCAGCCCGAAGAGTCCAAATATATGGTCGCCATGCAGATGACTGATAAAGATCTGGTTGATCTTACCAATTTTAATTCTGAATTTTCTAAGTTGTATCTGGGTACCTTCACCACAATCGATCAAAAAAAACCGCTCATTTGCATTTAACAAATGAGCGGTTGGAAATCTTTCTGAGGTGGGTAAAGCTGAACTGGTGCCTAATATCGTAATTGAAAAAGACACTTCAGGGTTTTACTCAGCATTACTGATCAGTTTGACACCTTCCTCAACCGTATTGGTTATATTCAACACAGTATCCAGTTGAGATATGGTAATGAGTCTTTCAACAGCCTCATTCAATCCTGTTAAGATAAAAATACCACTGGCATTTTTACAAAGCCGGTTAGCAACAAGGATAGCGCTTAAACCGGAAGAATCACAATACCGGACATTATCCAGGTCAAGAATAATATTTTTTTCACCATTGCCTGAAACCAGGACCAATTCTGATTTAAGAGTTGGTGCAATGTGAGTGTCAAGTTTTTCCTCCTGAACCTGGATCAAGGTATAGTTTTCAAGTTTTTCAATCTTGAACTCCATATTATTAGATTTAAGGTTGTGCTTCTTATTTTTTCTTTGGGATTTCCTTGTCCTTGCCTTTTTTCTCTTTGGCTTCCATTTCAGTTTTCAGAGCAGCAAGTTCTGTGATATCACCAAGGGTTGTTTTTTCAAGGCCGCTCTTTATCTTCCTGGCAGCTCTTTTTGTTTCTGTATCCCTGCTTTTATGCTTTGTCTGGTCACTTTTTTTCTTTGGTTCCTCGTATATCCTGGTATGAGATAGTATGATCTTCTTCGCACCCTTATTAAACTCTATAACCTTAAATTCCAACTTCTCATCCACTTTTGCAGGTATTCCATCCTGTTTAACCAGATGCCTTGGGGTAACAAAACCTTCAACACCATATGGGAGTGCGACTACAGCACCCTTATCATTGATTTCAAGGATCGTACCTTCATGAATAGAATCCAGGACAAAGATTGTCTCAAATACATCCCAGGGATTTTCCTCCAGCTGTTTATGCCCCAGACTCAATCTTCTGTTCTCTTTATCTATTTCCAGGACCACTACATCGATATCATTACCGATTGCTGTAAATTCAGCAGGATGCTTGATCTTTTTAGTCCAGGAAAGATCAGAGATATGGATCAGTCCGTCAACTCCTTCTTCTATTTCAACGAATACTCCGAAGTTAGTAAAGTTACGAACTTTTGCTTTATGTTTTGATCCGATCGTATATTTTTCTTCAATTTTTTCCCAGGGATCAGGTTTTAATTGTTTCATTCCAAGTGACATCTTTCTTTCTTCCCTGTCCAGCGTAAGAATTACAGCTTCAACTTCATCTCCTACCTTTAAAAATTCCTGTGCACTTCTCAGGTGCTGGGACCATGACATTTCTGAAACATGGATCAGTCCCTCCACACCCGGAGCAATTTCAACGAATGCCCCATAATCAGCCATTACTACTACCTTACCTTTAACCTTATCATTCAATTTCAGGTCTGGATCGAGGGAATCCCAGGGGTGGGAAGTTAATTGTTTTAATCCCAATGCAATCCTTTTTTTATCATCATCGAAATCCAGGATGACCACATTTAATTTCTGATCGAGGTGTACAATCTCTTCCGGATGATTCACCCTGCCCCATGACAGATCAGTTATATGAATTAATCCATCAACACCGCCCAGATCAATAAATACGCCATAACTGGTGATATTCTTAACAGTTCCTTCAAGAACCTGTCCTTTTTCCAGTTTTGACATGATCTCTGTTTTCTGCATTTCCAGTTCGGCTTCGATCAGTGCTTTATGAGAGACAACCACATTTTTATACTCATGGTTGATTTTTACAACCTTGAATTCCATGGTTTTGCTGACATACGCATCATAATCACGTATGGGTTTAACATCTATCTGGGAGCCGGGCAGAAAAGCCTCAATTCCGAATACATCTACAATCATGCCTCCTTTTGTCCGGCATTTGATATACCCTTTGATGATCTCATCTTTTTCAAGGGCATCATTAACCCTGTCCCATGAACGCAATGCCCTGGCTTTTTTATGGGATAATAAAAGCTGTCCCTTCTTATCTTCCTGGCTATCAACGTATACTTCAACTTTATCGCCAATCTTTAGTTCCGGATTATACCTGAATTCATTAAGGCTGATAACACCTTCTGATTTGTATCCAATATTGATAACAACTTCCCTTTTATTCAATGAAATGACCGTTCCCTCAACCACTTCATTTTCAGCAATTGTCGATAGTGTCTGATCATACATTGATTCATACCTGGCTCTATCTGCTTCTGAATATGTTATATCTTCGGACTTGTAGCTGTCCCAATCAAATTCGTCACCAGATACCTTTGTTTCATCTGATCCTGCAGAAATCTCCTGTTCCATTGAAGATAAAGGGACCGGGGTTTTCTCTTCAGCTGCCTCTTTGTCTTCTTCCAGCTCAGCAATATCAGGTTGTTCAGAACCTGCTTCCTGTGCATTATCCTGCTCCTCTTTTTCTGATGTTACTTCAGTTTCTTCCTGATTGGCATCGGTATCTTTTTGTTCTTTTTCGGGGGTCGATTCGGTAGCTTCTTTCAATTCTTCAGTAACGCCTGTTTCATCTGCAGGTTCCGCCACTTTCTTACGCTCCTTTTTCCTGCCGGTTTTCCCGGATAATTTCTTTTCTCCTTCACTCCGGGATTCATCGTCCTGTTGCTGTCCGGTCGATTTTTTGCCTTTGGCTGTTTTTTCAGGTTCAACTTCAGCAGCCTTGCCAGATATCACCTGTTCATTCGCGTTACCAGTTAATTCACTACTGTCTGCTTCAGGTTCCTGCATCTTAGCCTTACCAGGATGATCCTTTACATCAGGCAAAGATTCTTTTTCTTTTTCAGTCATTTAAAAAACAATTAATAATTAATAAGTTAGACATTATTTTTTGATTTATTTGAGCTGCAAAATTATAATTTTATTCTGAATTGCACTAAAGTTCCCGCGAAAATTGACTTATAAACAAATTCTATATACTCCCGAATAATATTATTATACCATCAACACTAAAATCCGGGTGTACCTGTATCGGTTTATTTATTATTAATTTAACGCGTTGTGCGATTGAAAAAACTAAGTGATTGAATCGTAGATTTTTTTTGTAGAGCCGCGGCGCAGCTCTACAAATTACTGATTATCAATATCGTCGATTCAATCCCACAAGACGTTATTAATTTACTAAAAAGACATATCTTTGAAATCTTTCTTAACAAGACAGGAAATATGAAAATCACAGTTGTTGGAACCGGATATGTCGGACTCGTTACAGGAACCTGCTTCGCAGAAACAGGCATTGAAGTTGTCTGTATTGATATTGACAAACAAAAAATCGACAATCTTAAAAACGGAAAAATTCCTATTCACGAGCCAGGTCTGGAAAAAATGATTGAACACAATGTCCGGCAAAAAAGGCTGACTTTCTCGGTGGATCTTCATTCCTGTTTACCCCATTCAGATATTATTTTCATTGCAGTAGGAACACCACCGGATGAAAACGGAAGTGCCGATCTGAAGCACGTACTTGATGTGGCCCGGGCAATTGGGAAAAATATTGAAAAATATATTCTTGTTGTCACAAAGAGTACAGTTCCTGTTGGAACAGCCGAAAAAGTAAGGACAGCTATCAGTAATGAACTTAAAAAGCGCAAGTTAAATATTCCTTTTGATATTGCCTCTAATCCTGAATTTCTAAAGGAGGGAGATGCCATTGAAGATTTTTTAAGACCCGACAGAATTGTTATTGGTATTGATTCAGAGCGAGCTGAACAGATGATGAAAAGACTCTATAAACCTTTTCTTTTGAATGGTCATCCATTGATCTTTATGGACATTCCTTCCGCTGAACTAACAAAGTATGCAGCAAATGGAATGCTGGCAGCAAAGATCAGTTTTATGAACGAAATTGCCAATCTGTGTGAATTGGTTGGTGCGGATATCAACATGGTCAGAAAGGGGATAGGATCTGACAGCCGCATCGGGAATAAATTCATTTATGCCGGTGCAGGTTACGGTGGTTCCTGTTTCCCAAAAGACGTAAGGGCTCTGATCAAAACAGCCGATAGTAAAGGTTATGCCATGCAGATACTCAAAGCAGTTGAAGATGTTAACAATCATCAGAAGCATCTGCTTTTCAATAAAATATCCGGACATTTCAATAATGACCTGAAAGGCAGGATCATCGCTATATGGGGATTATCCTTTAAACCGAATACAGATGACATGAGAGAAGCACCATCTCTGGTCATCATTCATAAACTGGTTGAGAAAGGTGTTCGTATCAAAGCATACGATCCTGTTGCCATGGATGAGTGCCGGAGAAGGATTGGTCATACTATTGAATATACCAAAGATCAATACGAAGCGTTAATAGATGCAGATGCTCTTGTCGTTGTGACCGAATGGGCTGAATTCAGGTTACCCAATTACAAGGTTATGGAGAAACTGATGAAAACCAAAGTGATCTTTGATGGAAGGAATATTTACGATCCTGTCGAAATAAAAGAAAATGATTTTGTATATTACGGAATAGGCAGGTCAAAAAGCTCAACTCTTTAATTAAATATTTATGAAAAGAATCCTGATTACCGGCGGTGCCGGTTTTATCGGTTCACACCTATGCGAAAGACTCCTTCAGGAAGGAAACGAAGTGATTTGCCTTGATAATTACTTTACAGGCTCTAAGAAAAATATTATTCATCTGCAAAATCATCCATTTTTTGAGATTATCAGGCACGATATTATCATGCCATTTTTTATTGAGGTTGATGAAATATACAATCTTGCCTGCCCGGCATCTCCTGTTCACTATCAGTTTAATCCTATTAAAACGGTGAAAACCTCTGTGATGGGAACCATTAATATGCTGGGCCTGGCAAAAAGGATCAAAGCAAGGTTTCTGCAGGCCTCAACAAGTGAAGTTTACGGTGATCCCAGTGTTCACCCCCAACCCGAAAAATATTGGGGTAATGTTAATCCGGTTGGTTTCAGGTCCTGTTATGATGAGGGTAAGAGATGTGCTGAAACCCTGTGTATGGATTACCACCGCCAGAATAATGTCAGGATTAAAATCGTAAGAATATTTAATACTTATGGACCCCGGATGCACCCGAACGATGGAAGGGTGATATCTAATTTTATCGTCCAGGCATTGCAGGATAAACCATTAACAGTTTACGGTGAGGGGAAACAAACGAGAAGTTTTCAATATGTTGATGACCTGGTTGAAGGAATGATCCGGATGATGAATACACAGGATGATATAACAGGACCAGTTAACCTGGGTAATCCAACCGAATTTACCATCCTGGAAATAGCCAACAGGATCATCAGTCTCACCGGATCCAAATCATCCATTGAATTTAAACCCATGCCTCCTGACGATCCTGTTAAAAGAAAGCCTGAAATTACCGTTGCAAAGCAGGTTTTAGATGGTTGGGAACCGCAAATATCTCTTGAGGACGGACTTCTCAGAACAATTGAATATTTTAAAAAAGTTATTATACTATGAAAGGTATTATACTTGCCGGAGGTTCCGGTACGAGGCTGTATCCACTAACAAAAAGCATATCAAAACAAATTATACCGGTCTACGACAAACCGATGATCTATTATCCCCTCAGTGTCCTGATGCTTGCCGGAATCAGGGAAATTCTGATCATCTCAACTCCAAAAGACCTTCATCTGTACGAAGATCTCCTGGGTGACGGATCCTCCCTGGGTATCTGCCTTTCATATGAGGTACAACCTTCTCCGGATGGACTGGCCCAGGCATTTATAATCGGTGAACAATTTCTCGGAAAAGAT
>CAZRHW010000058.1:0-8394 GCA_964599785.1 uncultured Bacteroides sp.
ACCTCTCGGGTGATGATTATACAGTTAAAACGGCGCTTTACTATTAGGTTTCCGGTTCATAACAGCTGACTTATAGTCTCAATGGTTTCAATTGTCGCAATGGTCGCATTTGTTACAATATAACCAATGAAACCATTGCAGCTATTGAGACAATTGTGACAGGGTTGCGTGAAATAGGAGTTGTATCATGACCATTTTTCAATGTTTTGAATAAATAAACCAGTTTATTTTCTCGCACCTGCCTGCCAGCCTTGTTCCGCTGAAGCTATGCGAAGACGATGCAGGCAGGGATTACAAAGATTAATCTACAGATTTCGCTGAGATTAATACACTGATCCTGATTTATGTTGTCAGTCCCGGGCTGATCTGCGAAATCTGCGTTTCGATCTGCGAATATCAGCGAGAAGCCTTTATATTATTTATGAATATCTTTATACAGAGTAGTAGGAATATTCTCCATTGAAAATAAATTGATATATGAAAAGATTAATGCTGTTTCTGACATACATTTTTCTACTCAGCTTTACTTGTAACTTCTTAGAAGCTGAACCTGTCAAGCGGGCACTGATCATTGCTATCGGTGATTATCCCGACTCATTGGGATGGGGTACCATAAGCTCAGCAAATGATGTTGCTTTGATTGAACGTGCACTTGAGGAACAGGGATTTGAAGAACGGAATATTATCATTATCACCGACAGGCAGGCTACGAAACAGGGAATTGTGAATGCCATGAACACCTTCATCAGGGAATCCGGGAAAGGTGATATCGCTGTGATCCATTATTCCGGACACGGCCAGCAAATATCGGATGATAATGGTGATGAGATAGATAAACTTGATGAAACTATTGTCTGCTGGGATGCTCCGGCATATTATAAGAAAGGATATACCGGTGATCAACATCTGCGCGATGATGAGTTTGGAGAAATGATTTCGGCACTTCGTCAGAAAGTGGGAGCTGACGGGCAGGTACTTGTTTTCATGGACTCCTGTCACTCAGGGACAGGAACGAGGGGAGAAAAACCGGCAGTAAAAGTGAGGGGTGGGACGGATCCCCTGATTATTCCTGAGTTCGAATCGGTCGTTCCGGGTAGTGGTGATGAGATGGAAAAGGGTTTTGGTATGAGTGAAGCTCCGTTGCAGACCAGAGGGTCCGGAAATGTTATGGCCCCGATGGTATTGTTTGCAGGAGCAAGCTTCAATGAACTGAACTATGAAACAATGGATGATGACGGACATGGGGTCGGCTCTTTATCATATTCCATCGCAAAGGTGTTTGCTGAAATGGAGGAAGGAATGACCTACCGTTCCCTGTTCAATAAGATCCATTCCAAAATGTCGACGGTGGCCCCAAGACAAACACCCATGCTGGAAGGTGACATCGATTATGAAATATTCAATGGCGCCGTGGTTAAACAGGAGGGTTACTTTACAATTGACAGGGTATTGAATGAAACAGAGATCAGGATTAACGGGGGGAGCATCATGAATCTGACAGAAGGTGATGTACTTGGATTATATCCCAGCGGAACGGCCAGTGCTGCCGGTATTGAACCTGTTCTGAAGGGTGTCGTTTCAAGCACCGAGGGGTATGCCTCAATCGTACAATTTGACAAACCCCACGGGATAGATAATCCACTGGACTATTGGATATTTCTTAAAGAGCAGAATTTTGAAAACCGTAAAATAGGTATCCGGATTAATCCTTTTAAAAATAAAAACCTGGAGAAAAGTATATATGAGGAACTCACCGGACTGAGCCTTCTGAAAAGTGCCGGAGATAATCCTGATCTTATCATCGAGGAATCGGGGAAAGAGATCCTGGTTAAAACTGCTGCAGAGGATCTTATCTTTGAGGCGGTTGCTTCATCTGCCCCGGATTGTTCGGACAAATGTGTGAGTGCGGTAAAAAGATATGCTCAGGCCAGGTTTATTAAAGAGCTGAACCTGGACGACCAGGATTACAGGGTGGAGATCCGGCTTATCCCTGTAAAAGCAAAATCTGAAGGAGGGAAAATACGTGTTACCGACACACTCGATTTTTCAATATATACCAAAGATGATCCTGTTCCCACTTTTACTGAGAAAGATCAGTTTCTTATTGAAGTGATCAATACCGGGAACCGGAGTGCTTTTTTCAATATTATAGATATTCAACCTGACGGGTACATCAATCCGGTTGTTCCGGAACCCGGTAAGGATGGTAAAGAATACCAGATCAAAAAGGGGCAGACCTACATCATTCCGGATGTTTTACTTGACGGTTTCTATGAACCCTATGGGACTGAAGTGTTCAAGGTTTTTGCATCAAAGGATCCGATCAACCTGTCACCCATCATCAATACAAAAGGAGTTGGTACAAGGGGCTCAGCCAGTCCCCTGGAAGCCATCCTGCAGGATACATATCAGAATACCAGGGGGCCCAAAGTGAAAGTCAGCAGTATGCCGGCTGAATCATCAGGATCAACATACGAATATATTTTCAGGATTGGGAAATAAAATGTTTGTAACGTATCTTTATTCAAAAAAGATATGTACAAATCACTTAAACCGACCTGGATTTTCAAATCTCTCCTTTTATTGGTTTGCCTGGTATGCCTGTTTGAGAATAGTTGTAAAACTACTGAAACAAAATATCCGGTAACCGGGGACACCCTTTCTTTATTCCATCCCCTCGACAGGATCCTTTCTGAAATAGATTTTTGTAAACGCCTTTGTGAGTTCTATCCTGATCAAAAACAATCCTGGAATACGCTCCTGAATGAAGCACAGGAGGCTGTGAATGCCTTTGTGATAAATGCGGATTCCCTGAGATTGTCCGAAGCAATTGCAAAAGCAGAGGATGAATTCCTGAAAATCGGCATTTATCATGACTTTAATACCGACAGAACCGTTCAATCTGTTGTTGATATGTTTCGGGAGTTTCAGGTTAAAGCAGATTTTCTGAATGAACGGCTCCGATGGTCGGGTCAGGGAAGAATATTTTTGATCAGAGCGAAAAGTATTGTCTATGAAAGCATTGCCGGATGCGATGACAAGGCTTTGCCTGATCTGGTCATGAAAGTGGAGAAAATCCTCAAACCCGTTGGTGAGATTGCAAAAACATTTAATATTTATTGCATCGGTCATGCACATATCGATATGAACTGGCTATGGCCCTGGGAAGAAACGGTTAACGTGACAAATGAAACATTTATAACAGTGCTGAATCTGATGGATGAATTTCCTGAGTTTCACTTTACCCAGAGTCAGGCCAGTGTATATGAAATCATCCGGAAAGATAATCCTGAACTTTTTCAGAAAATAAAGAGAAGAATTCAGGAAGGAAGGTGGGAAGTTGCTGCGAGTCAATGGGTCGAAGGCGATAAAAACATGTCGTCGGGAGAGAGCCTCGCCAGACACCTGCTCTATACCCGGCAATATATGGCGGAACATTTTAATCTGAAACCCGAAGATGTTCAGATCGACTGGGAGCCAGATGCTTTTGGCCACCCGTTATCACTCCCGGCCATATTAAGCAGGGGAGGAGTGAAATACTATTATTGTTCGCGGGCAGGTACAGGTATCGACAGGCCGACACTGTTCTGGTGGGAATCTCCCGATGGATCAAGGATACTTGTAAATCTTGAAAAAGAGAGCTGGTATAATGAAACCATTGATTTACAAAGAACGGTTGCATTGCTTGAATTCTATAAGGAAACGGGCATCAGGGATTATATGGCAGTATATGGAGTTGGCGATCACGGCGGTGGCCCTACACGGGAAGATATTATGAAATGCCTTGAAATGAATTCCTGGCCCCTGTACCCAAACTTTAAAATGACTACCTCTAAGGAATATTTTAAGATTATTGAACAAACAAAGGTAGAAATCCCGGTTGTTTCCGTTGAACTAAATCCTGAATTTACAGGATGTTATACTTCTCAGAGCCAGATTAAAAAATTTAACCGTTACGGGGAAATCAGGTTAAATGAGGCAGAATCGGCCGCTATACTGGGTTCGTACCTGACAGATAATAGTTATCCCGGGGAAAGGTTAAAAGAAGGGTGGATAAGATTATTATTTAATCAGTTCCATGATATCCTTCCCGGGAGCAATGTGCCATTATCGGTTGATTATCAATCAGGTAAGACACAGGAAATATTCGGAATCACGAGTATGGTTTCATCCAATGCTTACCGGTCAATTGTCTCTGAAATAAACACTTCAGATGTATTCAATGAACAAATTACCACTGCTCAGCCTGTCGACCCCTGGGCATATGGTGCCGGTGCCGGCCGTGATACAAAAATGGGGAATATCTCTTCAGTTGGTTATACCCGCAACAGGGCGAATTGCCTGGTTGTATTTAACCCTTCTCCCTGGAAGCGGCATGAACCTGTGAAGGCAACCCTGTGGGATTATCTTCCGCAAAAATCCTTGGGGAGAATGGAAGATTTATCTTTCATCATATATTCTTCAACCGGGGAGACTTTCCCGGTACAAATCACAGGTGCCGAAGAATCTGATTGGGCTCATAGGTACATTAACCTGGTTTTCCCGGCAGAAATAAATGCATCCGGCTATAATACCTATCTGCTTACGGAAGGAAATGGACAATCTGTCAGTCAGCCTGTGAAATGCATAAACTCACCTGAATCGGGTTATTCTCTGCAGAATCAATACCTTCATGTATATATAGATCGTAAAACCGGTAATATTTCACATCTTATCAATGAATCTGACAGTACAGATTTTGCCCCCGCGGCAGGTTCATTAGCCACTCTTGAATATCTTGTTGAGGATGGGGGAGATGCGTGGACAATCGGGAATATCTCTAATAATAAATATCCATTAAAACTGAAATCTGTTGAAGCGGGATTGGAGGGACCATACATAGGTTCAGTGAAATCGACTTATATCATCAATAAATCTGAAATAATTTTAACGTATATCCTTGAATATAATAAACCCTATCTTGAAATACAGGTAGACATGGATTGGAAAGAGATTGGTTCAGAAGAGGCTGGTACGCCAATGTTGCGCATCATGTTCCCATTTCCATTTGATCATGCCAGGGCATCCTATGAAATTCCATATGGTTCAATTAAAAGGAGCCGGAACCATGGTGAAGAAGTACCGGCTTTAAGGTGGGCGAATGTTAATGGTGTTCATGTGGATAATAACAGGAATGTGGGTTGTCTTCTTTTAAATGATTGTAAATACGGCCATTCACTGGATGATAATATTTTAAGGGTAACACTTATCCGTTCCAGCTTCTACCCCGATCCTTATCCGGAGTTGGGGAAACATTCTGTACGATTGGCACTTATGCCTCATCTACAAGAAATTACACCAAAAAATTTCATGCGTCTGGCGGATGAATTCAGCCATTCCCTTAAGGTCATCAATACAGATATCCATGATGGGGAACTTCCTGTATCGACAGGAGACCTGATCCGGATTGAACCGGAAAATATTGTTTTAACCTCCATAAAAAAAGCTGAGGAGGATGACTGTCTGATCATCCGGCTTCTGGAGACCGAGGGGAATGCTGTAAGTGCTCAGATTGTTATGAATCCTGAAGTTTTTGGGAAAATCAGAAAAGTTACAGAGGTTGATTTTATAGAAAGGACCATTCCAGGTTCTGCTTATATGAATAATGATCATTCTTTCAGCATGGATATACCGGCTTACGGGATTTCTTCTGTTAAAGTGGATTTGAACAAGAAAAATAAATAATTTTTTTAAATCCTCTTTTAATTTAACCAAAGAGACTACAGAGAATGTACAGAGTACACAGAGGTACAATAAGCTGGTAAAGAATTCTCTGTGGCCCTCTGTGCATAATCCCTGTGCTCTCTGTGACTAAATATTATAATTGATTGATAACCAGTTGGTTTAATACGTTAATATTAAATAAATTAATCATGAAACGAACGCTGCGCGTTTTCTTTACATTTATTTTATTACCATGCCTTATCATTTCCTGTTCATCTGTTAATAATTACAAAATAATTTCTCCTGATGGCAGGATTGAATTGACCGTATCTTCATCCGATACATCCGGTATCAGTTTTTCCGTATGGTTTGACAACATCCGGGTACTGAAGGATTGTCCCTTTCAATTAATATTCAAAGGGATGCCGTCGTTTGGCCGACAACTTAAAGTTTCAGGTTCAGGCATTACGGTTATTGATGAAACCTGGGAACGTGTATGGGGCAAGCGAAGACAGGTCAGGAATAATTGCACGGAGATGGAATTGAAATTTACTGAAACGGGTGATAGAAACCGGCAGATCAACCTGATATTCAGGGCATATAATGATGGCATTGCTTTTCGTTATGAGATTCCGCAACAGGAAGCAATCTCTGAATTCAGTATTGCCAGGGAAAACTCACTTTTCAGATTTACCGGAGATCACAGGATATGGGCCACGCATTGGAACGATTTTCATACATCCCAGGAACATGAATTTATTGAAGGACACCTTTCCGACCTGAAAATGGATGATATATTAGGAACGCCATTGTTGGTTCAGGCTGATACGAATATATGGGTTTCTTTGCTGGAAGCTAACCTTACCGATTGGGCAGGCATGTGCCTTGCTGCAGGCCCTGAACAATACGCTGTTACAACCAGGCTGTCACCGTTGCCGGATGAGCCGGATGTGGTTGTAAAATCATCGGCTCCCGGGCATTCTCCATGGCGGGTTATCATGCTGGGTGATCACCCGGGAAAATTTATTGAATCGGATATCATACATAACCTGAATGAACCATGTGCGCTGGAAGATGTATCCTGGATAAAGCCGGGAAAATCTGCCTGGGACTGGTGGTGGAACGATGGTTATGCTCCTGATAAGGGCAGAAAACTGGGACCTGATACAGAATCACATAAATATTTTATTGACTTTGCATCTGAAATGGGATGGCCATACCAACTCGTCGACTGGTACTGGTATGGACCACCTTTTACCTCCATGGAAACTTTCGAACCTAATCCCGAATCCGACATTACCAGATATACTGATGCATGCAATGTCCCGGAGATCGTGAAATATGCTGCATCAAAAGGTGTTAAAACGATCCTCTGGCTGGAATGGCATCATGTGAATAAACAAATGGATGAGGCTTTTGCATTATATGAGAAGTGGGGGGTGGCAGGTGTAAAAATTGATTTTATGGACCGTAATGACCAGGAGATGGTCAATTTTTATCACAGGGTCGTGAAGAAAGCCGCTGAACATCACCTTCTCGTTGATTTTCATGGCGCATACATGCCCACAGGAATTGAAAGAACCTGGCCGAATTTTATAACACGTGAAGGAGTATTGGGAAATGAATATAACAAATGGAGTGACAGGATCACCCCGGATCATTGTCTTACAATTCCCTTTACACGAATGCTTGGAGGTCATATGGATTTTACTCCGGGTGGTTTTGTTCATGGAAACCGGGAAACATTCAGGGTCGCCCAACAAGCGGGACTGCCTTATACAATGGTAAGGGGTACCAGGTGTTTTCAACTGGCTATGTTTGTTGTCTATGAAAGCGCCCTGCAGGTAATCTGTGATTCTCCGTATAATTACAGAAAGAGTCCTGACGGGCTTGATTTTCTTAAAATGGTACCGACTACCTGGGATGAGACAAAAGTTATCACCGGACAGGTAGGTGATTTTATCGCTGTAGCCAGGAGATCCGGTGAGGAATGGTATATCGGGATAATGACTGACCGGACACCAAGAAACCTGGAAATCTCTCTTGATTTCCTGGATGAAGGCCGGTATCATGCTGTTATCTGGAGTGATACTCCGGAGTCGGAACAATACCCGGAGCGTTTAATAAAATCCGAAATAATCCTGACCAATAAAGATAAACACGAGGCCAAACTGGTTTCTGGAGGTGGTCAGGTAATGCATCTGATCCTTGAATAATTACTCACCGGGTGACTTGAGTCACCCGGTGAGTGATAAAAACCCAAGTTTTTATTAAATTGCAAAAGATTAAGAAAAATCAGGGATTGATGAGAAAGGTAAACCGGATAAGCCTGGAAAGGAAGGATGATCTTCTATACTATATTGGTGAAGAACAACCATTTACCGGACAATATACATTTTACCACGATAATGGTGAGCGGGCTGAGCAGGCTCAGGTCAGAGCAGGATTGCTACATGGAGGATTATCTATCTGGAACGAAAATGGTATCAAAATCTGTGAAGCAGAATACAATGAAGGCATAAAGCATGGCAGGGTAAAACTATGGTATGATAGTGGGGCCAGGAAGTCGGAGTTCTTTCTGATAAATGAAAAAAGAGAGGGTAAGTTCCTGATGTGGTATGAAAACGGACAACAGAAATTTGAGGCATATTACAAAGATGACCTGTTGCATGGACTTCAAAAAAAATGGTA
>CAZRHW010000059.1:0-8354 GCA_964599785.1 uncultured Bacteroides sp.
TGCATTATTCTTTCAGGAAAAAATAAAATATGAGGGACATACAATACAAATTCAAATATTATCAGGTAATATCAAAGAAGCTCGTAACTCTATAAAAACATTTCTTGAATCAAGTATAGGGCAAGGAAATCGATGGGTGGGAGAATATTATATATGGCTGGAAGAATATGATTCAGCGAAATTATACCTGGAATCTGCAATGCAATCCAAAGAACCGGAGATATTAATACCAAGATTTCAGGCGTATCTGGCATTAGCATATCATAAAACAAATCATTATCAGGAAGCCAGAACCATTATCAATCAACTAATTGAGATGAGTGATACAACATCAGCCGGAAGCCCGGATTTTTTTACCGGCTGGTACTACAGTGGGATTGGAGAGGTGGATTCTGCCTTTTACTGGCTTGAAAAAGCATATAAAAACCGCAGCCCGGAAATGCCCTGGCTAAAAGTAGATCCCGTATTCAAAAATATTAAAAATGATAACCGGTACCGGGATCTGTATGAAAGAACAGGGCATAAGGCGTATGATGAGTATATGGCGAGCCTAAAGCAATAAGAAATCCTTGCCGGTTCCCTGCTTGAAGAAGAAGGCTAAAGCATTTAATGGTTGCAAGTTACAGGTTGCAGGTTACAAGTTGTAAGGTTATTTGTGAATCTCGTTTTCGGTTCTCAATATAAAGGCTGAGGCTGAGGCTAAGGCTAAGGAAGGGTACAGGGTACAGGGTACAAGGTTGGTTGGGAATATCGCAGATTTAACTCAATTAACAACCCTGAAAGCTTGCCTGCTGACAGGCAGGGGTTAAACAGGTTCTGCCGGTTGCCAACCGGCAGTAATATCAATGAAGGGTGTAACAGTCAAACCCGGTTGTTAACCGGACACATTCAACAACACCGGGTGAAACAGAAAAGTCCGGTTGCCAACCGGACACATTCCAGCAATGTGGATAAAAGACATAAAAACCTACCTGCCTGGGATTTAAAACGCCCACCGCATCTTTACCCCGTCAATCTCTTGCTCATACTCCATCACACCCGGCCATAAGGGCGGTTTCATCTCACTTTCCCATGCTGCAAGTCTGTCAAGCAATTGTTTTACGATCTCAGGATATTTATCTTTCAGGTTATAATTTTCCTGTTTGTCGGCTTCAAGATCATACAACATCAATAAATTATCCCTTGTATTAACAATTAACTTCCATCTGCCGTTTCGCACAGTTTTATTGAAATCAGTACGCCAGAACAAGTATTCATGGGGTGGTTGTGTTTTCTGTCCGGATAGATATGGAATCAGATCCACTCCATCAGGAAGAATATTTTGCGGTGGTGGAATAAGGCAGGAAGAAAATGTTGTGGTAAAAATATCCATGAGGGATACAGGCTTGTTATACTGATGCCCGTTAGCTACAGTCCCTTTCCATTTCATTATAAAAGGAACATTTAATCCTCCTTCAAATTGCGTGATCTTCCCACCCTTCAGGTCACCATTGTCTGTTGCTCCCGTATAGGTTGCCCCGCCATTATCGCTGGTAAAAAAGATCAGAGTGTTTTCTTCAATCCCTGATTCTTTCACCTGCTTCATGATTTCCCCAACGGCATCATCCAGGGCTGCTATCATGGCATAATATACCCGTTTGTTTTTGTCTGCCACCTGTGCAAACCTGTCGTAATATGATTTGGGCGCCTGGAAAGGTGTATGGGGTGCATTGAAAGGTATATACAGAAAGAACGGATGGTTTTCATTTTGCCTGATGAACCGGCAGGCTTCCTCCGCCAGCTTAAAAGTCAGGTATTCCTTCTCTTCAACCTCTTCACCGTTGTTAACAATCGCACATGGTCCTTTTCGTTTCTGGCGCCGGATATGCTTTTCCTGAAAGATCTTTATCTTATAATTCACGATATCCCTGTTTTCCTTCGGAGCATACTGGCTGAATGCTTCGTAGAAACCATAGAACTCGTCAATGCTTCTGTTTTGTGGGAGAAACGGTTCGTTGTATCCCAGGTGCCATTTGCCAATACAGGCAGTCTTGTAACCGGCAGCATGCATCAATTCGAAAAGGGAAATTTCAGATTCGGGCAATCCCTGTTTTCTTATTTCTTCTTCGGGGGGTGAGTACCAGGGATCTGTCAGGAACATTGGATAGGTATTGATGAAATGCTTAAAAACAAAATGTTCAAATTTATTTTTTGCATATCTGCCCATGATCTGGCGTTCATTGCCAAACCGCTGCTGGTACCTGCCTGTTAACAATCCCGCCCGTGAAGGATTACAAACGGCACTGGTAGCATAGGCTTCAGTAAAAACGACTCCTTCTTCGGCTAACTGATCAATGTTGGGTGTCTGAACACCATTTTTATCATATAAGGATATATCATTCTTCCCCAGATCATCGGCAAGAATGATGATAATATTAGGCCCCGCATAGTGATCTTTTGACGCTCCAATGTTTTGCAAATAACCTGTTTTCATGGCAAGCGCATTGGAATCCATTATTATTGGCGGGTAAATTGACTGGGCACTGGATTGAAAATAAAAAAGAACAGTAACCAGGTATGGTATAACAGCAAAAGGAAATATAACCCGCATGGCAATAATAAATTTAATTCATTTTCAATCGATAGATTACCAGGAGACGAAAATAATTTTTTCCGGATAAATACGCTGATTTATTTTTATTTAGAGTTTCAGCACCCATTTACAATCTTTATCAATTTCATAAGATATTATTTCCAAAGGATAATCCGGATAGTGCTCAGTAAATCTCTTTTGCGAAATCGTTTTTGCACTTTTACAATTCATTTTAACTTCAAAGGCCACACCTTCCCTGAATGAAGTGGTAATAACGAAATCAATTTCTTTATTATCAGTTGTTCGCCAGAACCTTATTGTATCTTTATCATACAAACCTGACAGGCGTTTGTGGATATAATTTTCCAGCAATACACCCTGATCTTCACGGGATTTAAAACTAAAAAACCGGTTAAGGGCACAATTTCTTAGTCCGGAATCTTTGAAATATACCTTTGGCATCCTGGAAAGCTCTTTTCGTAAATTTGAATGGAATGGTTTTACAAGCTCAATGTGGAAACAATTTTGAAGGATATAAAGATATTTTTCAATTGTTTTGTTATCGACGCCGATTGTATTTGAAAACTCATTCCTGTTTACAAGATTACCGGTCTGCCCGGCTAAAAGTACTAACAGATTGTAAAATTTATCCGGATTGCTTATCCCGGATTCATCAATATCTCTTTTTAAAAAAGAGTTTTTGATTTCTTTTAATAAATTGATCTTCTCCTCCCTGTTATTTTCCAGGGCAACCTCAGGATATCCTCCAAAAACCATGTACTCATTAAACATTTCCATCAATTCTCTATAGCTTGAAGAAATGTATTCATTCTGCTTCCTGATGAGCTCCAATTCTTCGGATAAATCGATTAAATTCCTGAATGCAAGCCATTCCTCAAAAGTGAGTGTCTGTAATTCAAATATTCTTTTCCTTCCTGAAAGAGAATCAGAAAATTTTTTGTCCATATAGAAGGCACTGCTGCCGGTTGTAACGATTTTCAAATTCTTATTGTAAACATCGTAAAGATATTTTAAGAAATTAGAAGGATTCGCAGCATATTGAACTTCGTCAATAAAAAGGAAAATGGGCTGTTTTACAATATCAGATCTATCCAGAAATTTTTTCGGACGGGGTACAAAAGAAAATATCTCTTCAGGATGTTTATTAATAGCTGCCAATATCTCCTGATCCTCAAAAGTAACGTAACTTACTGTTTGTCCTTCATTTTTTAACTCTTTGAATAATGCTTGTAATAATGATGTTTTTCCACTTTGACGCGGACCGGTGATGATTGTATATTCCTTTCTTTTAAGATGATTATAAATCTCCTGATGTATTTTCCGTTGGATATACATATCTGTTTTTGTTACAAATATATTGAAAAAATAGATAATTATGGAATTTACTTCCAAAATTATCGGATTTTTTTGGAATCAATGTCTCAAAATATCCGTTATAAAAGTTCCCTTTTTTCACCTTCTATTAATTTTGTTAAGTAAAAATTGAAGGATATACCTTAATTTTATACATAAAAACAACTTCATATTAACTTGAAAACTATGAAACCAAATTTTTATTTTTTCATTGTTTGCATGTTATTAAATGTTACCATATTCGCCCAGGATAATGCCGTTATCCGGGAAGAGAGAATTTATAAAACCATTGACGGAAAACAACTGAAAGCAGATATGTTTTATACTGCTGGAACTCAACAAAAACTGATGAATCCGGCCATTGCGTTCTTTCATGGAGGGGGATGGGCTTATGGGAGTCCTTCCGAATTTCATGGTGCCTGTATACGCTTCGCCAAAATGGGTTTTATCACATTCTCCTTTCAATACCGGCTTTCAGTAACTGACGATGGCACCGTGCCACACCCGGATATCACACCTGTTGAAAGTGTAAAAGATGCAAGATCCGCGCTGAGATGGATCAGGGAAAATGCAACATCCTTTCACATCGATCCGGATAAAATAGTTGCGGGCGGACAATCTGCCGGGGGACAACTGGCATTATCCACTGCCCTTATTAATGATGTTAATGAAGCGTCAGACAATCCGGATGTAAGTCCTGTTCCCAATGCTCTTCTGCTCTATTCAAGCAATGTGAATACCATGGAAGCCTGGGTTGACTGGCTGCTGGGAGACCGCAGAAATGAGATCTGGTCAATTTCCCCTTACCATAACCTGAAAGCAGGCCTTCCCCCTGCTATCGAATTTCACGGGGAGGAGGATTGCATGGTACCCATCTATATTATCAATCTTTTTAAAGAAAAAACTGCCCTTCTGGGAAATCATTTCGAATCAGTCATCATCGAAGGGTGCGGTCACTACCTGGGTGAAGGAAATGAGACATACGCCACCTATTTCGATGAGGAGATCCTTGAACGGACTGATCTGTTTTTGGAAAAATTCGGGTTTATAAATCCGTCACACAAATAATGAAAACCCTTCCCTGGAGGCCGGTAAAATCACCCGGCTGTCCAGCCAATTTTATTTCTGAATTATAATCCATCTGGCAAATCTGATGGTAATAAATTTTGTACAAAATGAATTGGGATCCTGCAGGGAAGTAATCTTCTTTTTAATATTTTAGCCTGAAAAGAAAATGTATTCAGGTTGGACCATCAATACGGCAGAATTGGCATTCAGGGAAAATAATCTGCTGAAAGAGAATTATCCTTTGAACAACCACAGGCAACGTAATCAATACTTAAACTGGCCTGTTTGGTTGTAAAATATGAAACTGTATAATTTGATCTGACCAACTCCTGAACAGCTCCGGTCAAATAACCGGAAGTATCAGTATGCTGAATCTGGCAATTGATGAAAAAGTTTATTAAAATGTTGCTTTTCAGATACCTGTAAACGGATTATCCCTGCAAAAAAAAATAATCAGTTAATCCGGGTAACTTTTTACCTGTCCGGGCGTCTAATATCAGGCAATAATAAGTAACTTGCTATAAGTTCATTGAACAGAAATACGTTGAAAAAATTTTTTCTCATTATTTTTATTTAAAGGCAATTTCTATGGGCTTTTCAGATATTAAGTTCTCCATTTAATCCTGTTATCACATGTTAAGAAATTATTTCTATTCCCTTGTAAGGATCCTGTTCAAGAGAACAGGATTCTCCGTGATCAATATCCTGGGACTGGCCATTGGCATGGCTGCCTGTTTATTAATCATGCACTATGTCACATTCGAACTGAGTTATGATACCTTCAATAAGAATGCAGACAGGATTTATCTGTGCAAATCGAAACGGTCTACAAGCGAAGGTGTACAATTTTACGGACCATATACCTCTATTGCCCTCGGGCCTTCCATGAAAGAAGAAATCCCGGAGATAAAGGAATTTGTCAGAATACATCCCCAATATTTTGGTGTTGTGATTTCCTGTACAGATGAAAATGGTGAGGTTCTTAAATTTTATGAGGAGGAAATGTATTATGCTGATACGACATTCTTTAAAATCTTTGATTACCCTCTTATTTCCGGGGATCCGAATACTGTCCTGTCAGAACCGAATACCCTGGTTATCTCCGAAAGTATGGCCACGAAATATTTCGGGCAGGATCCTGATATTGTCGGTAAAACTGTGAAACTGGATGGAGGCTGGACTTCCGGTTCTTACCGGATCACGGGGATACTGAAAGATATACCCGACAATTCCCAGTTATCATTCGATTTTCTCCTGTCAATGAAGGATCTGCTGAAAGGTCCACAATATTTAAACTCCAATGGCTGGGACTGGTATAATTTCAGGACATATGTGCTTGTTAATGAAAATGTTGATCCTGAAATTCTTCATCAAAAGTCAAATGAGCTGGTAAATAAATACCAGGGAGAGAATTTAGCCCGGGAAAATACAAAGGAGGAGCTCATTCTGCAGCCACTTCTGGATATTCACCTGCATTCGGATTTTGAGGACGAATTCATTGCACAGAACAAATCGGGGAAGGTTTATTTCTTCGGACTGATTGCATTATTTATACTCGTGATAGCATGGATAAACTATATCACTCTTTCAACTGCGAGGTCATTCGAAAGATCCCGTGAGGTCGGCATTAGAAAATCCGTTGGTGCTGCAAGGCGGCAACTCATTGTCCAGTTTTTACTGGAAGCTCTGTTTATCAATGTGATTGCCTTGATACTCTCACTCATTATCGCTCAGCTTATGCTTCCCGTGCTTGGTAGTCTTATCGGGAAGGACCTGTTAACAGGACAAACAAAAAATATACTGTTCTGGATCACACTCCTGTCAATATTTCTTGCCGGTGCACTATTATCAGGAATATATCCCGCATTCATACTATCCTCATTTAAAACTGTTGAAGTCATAAAAGGGATATCCGACAGATCAGATACAGGTATTACTTTGAGAAAAATTCTTGTGGTGTTTCAGTATTTCATTTCTCTTGCATTATTGATCGTTACATTTACTGTTTATAAACAGGTTGCCTTTATGAGAAACCAGGATCTGGGAATGGTTATGGACCAGGTTCTGGTAGTTAAAGGTCCCAAGGTACTGGATGAAAACAGGGATTATGGCGATTTGTGGAAGAATTTTAAAAATGATATACTGGCTTATCCCGAAGTAAAAAGTGTTTCGAGCTCCGCACGGGTGCCGGGCACAGGATTTAGCTGGCATACCGGGGTTATCAGGGAAGGAGATGAGAAAGGCTCAGGCACAGGCAGTAACATTACATGGGTCGATTATGATTTTTTTAAAACTTATGGTATTGAAATGCTCGCGGGCAGATCATGGTCGGAAGAATTCAGTACTGACCTTGACTATGTGCTGGTGAATGAAATTGCCCTGGAATCATATGGATTGGGAACAGCAGAAGAAGCTCTTTCAAAAAGCCTGGTTATTGGAGGTGATACCAGCAGGATCCTCGGTGTGATGAAGAACTTTAGCTGGAACACGCTTAAAAGTGAAGATATCCCGATTATATTTTTCCCTGCCCCACTTGTAACATCCTTCTTTTCCTGTAAAATTGGAACAGAAAATATCCAGAAGACAATCAAGGCTATCCGGTCAGAATATGACGAAATGTTCCCCGGCAATCCTTTTGACTATTATTTTATGGATGAATATTTTAACTCTCTTTATCAGGCCGATCTGAATTTCGGAAAGATTTTCGGTGCTTTTTCAATCCTGGCCATCGTGGTGGCCTGCCTTGGACTCTATGGGCTTTCTTCATTTACTGCAATTCAGAGAACCAAAGAAATAGGCATCAGAAAAGTGCATGGTGCAAATGTGAATAATATTTTGTTATTGCTTTACCGGTATTTCACCGTTCTGATTACCATTTCCGCAGTCATCGCCATCCCGGTAACTTTCTTTGGCATTAAAAAATGGCTGGAGAATTATGCCCATAAAACAAGCATCTCTCCTGAATTATTCATCATCCCGATCATAGCATTATTGCTGATTGCATTGCTGACTGTCAGCTTCGAAACGATAAAGGCCGCAAATAAAAATCCTGCTGCAATACTGAGAACTGAATAATATAAGTATGTTGTATGGTTGGAATAGCATCTCTTTCCGGCAAACCCTGGATGATTTCAGCTATCATACTTTTCTTCATCATGACAATATTATCCCTTATCCAGCATTCTGTTACAGATATGTAAAAAAATCTATAACCAACACTTTCAAAAACCTTATTCTGATAATATCATCTGATGATAAATTTTATATTTGCAATAGTTAATATCTATCTTCCAAAATGAGAAAAGTCAGACTGAAAGGCATACCCGAACCGGTTGAGATA
>CAZRHW010000060.1:0-8323 GCA_964599785.1 uncultured Bacteroides sp.
AAGCGGGAATGAAAGAGGTACTATTTAAATATTGAGATATATTCTTATGGTAAAAATTAAGGTGTTTCTCCGATTTAGAAACCGATAACGACATATTCGCAGCAACAGGTTTACCCGTCTGATCCATTGTTTTAATTGTAAATACTACTTTTTCCCTTACGCTATAAAGACTCCCTGATTGCTGAACCGTTATATTAAACTTGTCGTTATTTTCAGTTTTCAGGTTATCAGTACTGTTATTAATTTCAGTGGTATCTCCAACCGGAACAGATAATAATGGCAAATTTATTCCCATGCCTTCTGAATTGATGGTTATGATGCTATAACGATCTCCCGAATGAGGAGTGAAAGCAATCAGACCGAAACCATATTCCCAGGTTTTAAATGATGTAATGGTATCGCCTGAAGCACCAACCACCCAACCCTTGAGGTCTACCGGATTTCCTTTCGCATCAATTGCACGGAATGCAATTTCGTTCTTTTGTTCGTTTTTCAGTTTATCGCCCTCTGCGTAAATATGAACAAAATAATGGTTAGATATCTCTCCTGT
Source organism: uncultured Bacteroides sp. (assembly GCA_964599785.1). Lineage (GTDB taxonomy): Bacteria > Bacteroidota > Bacteroidia > Bacteroidales > SM23-62 > LJUQ01. The sequence goes on from CAZRHW010000060.1 coordinate 551, forward strand.
ATCTGCCAGTGTTTCCAGAGGCAAAAAGGGATTTATGATGAATATTTTTTCTGCGAAGTAATATTCAGGATCAAAGTTTGCCATCCACCGTGTATATGCCCTCAGATAATAAGTTCCTGTTTGCATTGAGCCCGGAATATTTATATATCCATGCCCCGTTCCACCTGTAAGCTTAATTTTTTCGGCGAGTATTTGCTGGTTTTGATTATTTATGATCTCTACATACAGAACTTTGCTCAGGTCTACAGGTAAGTTATAGGTTTGGTGGACACAATATCCTTTAAACCGGATGGTTTCTCCTGACAGGTAAAGCTTCCTGTCGATATGCAAAAAAACTTTTTCCCTGAAATCAAAAGCTTCAGACGTAATTACAGATTTTTGAGTACTATCTGGTTGATGACCTGAATAGCCCGGAAGGAAAAAAGAGATTTCCAATAGAAGGATAATCATACATTTTAATATAATATTGATCCGGGCTGGTTTCATCTTAATTAGATTCATTCACCGCTCTGTCAGGCAAGCAGGGTATCATTCCAGTTTGCAAAAAGTAACGGAGAACAGGTACTGAAATATCTTTCATATGCTTCTTTTTACTACCAAAAATCCGGTCTGATATTGGAACCGTTAAGGGTACAATCACAACATTTGTGGTTTAAAATTACACCCATGCCCTGGCCAAATTGCGGAGAAACTTCTTCCCCGACTATACAATACCCCCTGAGGGCATAATCCAGCGCCCGTCTGTTGCTTACAATAAGATAATCATGCCTGCAAAATGCAAATTCCGATTCTGTCAGTACATCAGGTGGCAAATCCTTATTTTCCAGGAATATCCGTTTTGATTTCATTGAGCTGGCTTCAAAAAACCCAAGTACCGGTGCTTCATTACCATCCATACTATGGATATTACCATAGATCTGCGCGGGTTGTTTGTCAAACAATGTTCCAAGATTCTGGTTATTGATCTTAAGTTGATTCCAGAAAACATATGCTTCAGCGTTTACAGAATATTGCCTAACCAGTATGCTGTATCTTCTCGACAAGCGGCTACCCACAATTGAGACAAAATGAACGGGGAAGTGCCTGATCATATCTGATTCCATCTTTTCAGAAGAAGCCAGTAAAATATCGCTGCCCAATTCTGTCCTCCAGCATTGCCTGTTAATTACTGACCTCATCTGTATTGTCCTGCCAACTAATTCAAAAAATGAAGTATAAGGTACTGAGAATTCCCAAGTTTCTTCAAACTCATAACGATAATACCTGGTTTCGTTATCCGGATCATATGTATCAACATATACATAGAATCCTTTTTCCAGATCCGTTCCTACTGCCTTTTCACCAAACTCTGTGTATAGATTTTCAATTTCGGGTACCTTTTTCAATTCTACAAAATCTGATTCATAACCTTGATCATCATCCGTATAAACATATATACGGTAATTCCTTCCGATTATTCCCTCGAAATCAGGATCTAACGAACGATATATACCCGGAGATTCTTCATACATTGATATCACATTCCCCAGGTCATCCCCGATTATTACCGTAGCTCCCCCTTCCGGTATACTTTCCGATTGATTGTAATAAGAACCTCTCGACAATCTTACTATGGAATATGGTTGGTCTGTTATTAATCCGTCTATGATAAGGATGTCCTCATATTTATCTATTTCGGGTGTATAAGGCTCAATACAGCCGGAACACATAACGCTGATAACACAAAAGACTATATATTTAAAGACTTTGTTCACTTTGGTTAAAATCTGAAATTATATGTAATCGTATAAACAGGCCGGGCGAAAATAGAAAGTTTATATCCTCTGACAGTTTCAAACTCATTTGTAAAAAATACAGAATATGCATTTTCCCGACCGGTAAGATTATATACTGAAAAAGACCATGAGGGATGTATCAGTTTTTTCGCTGTAAGTTTACCCTCGACATTGATCGATATATCCCAGCGGAAATAATCCGGGATCCTGTATTCATTTCTTAGTGAATAGTAAAGTCTTGAAACATCCCTGAAATAAAATTTTGCAACCGGATATGTTACCGGTCTGCCGGTGCTGTAATTCAGGTTATTCGAAAAGCTAAACCTTCTTGAGAATCTGTAATTCAGTACGATTGACAGGTCATGGGGCTTATCATAGACAGCCGGAAAATATTCACCATTGTTGATTCTTTCTTCCGGAAAATCGCTTTCCACCCTTATCAGAGATCTGGACCATGTATAGCTGATCCAGCCGTTTAATCGTCCACGATCTTTACTCAGCAGGAATTCAATACCATAAGCTTTCCCCTGCCCGTTGATCAGGTCAGTCTCAATATGTTTATTAAGCAATAATTCTGCTCCGGCTTTATATTCGATCGCATTCCGGATTCTTTTATAGTAAATTTCCACAGAACTTTCGATGGTATTTTTCCGAAAATTTCTGTAATATCCGGCGGCTATCTGATCCCCTATCTGGGGAGGAATATATGTATTACTCAATTTCCATGTGTCGGTGGGAGAAATCACTATTGAATTTGAAAGCATATGCAAGTATTGCCTTGTCCTGTTATAACTTATTTTTATTGAACTCACAGGACCCAGGACATACCGTGCAGAAAACCTGAGTTCAGGTCCCGCATATCCCCTGATGATTTTCCCCGCAGTATAACGGATCGTATCTTTCAGATAAGTCGTTATCCGGGGAACATCTTCATAGTATTTATAAACTGTGTGAGGCCCGAGGTATAAAAAAGAAGATAACCGTACTCCTCCGTATAATGAAAAATTCTGATTAAGATTATACCGGTCGCTGATAAAAATCCCTGATTCGATACCATTTTCATTTTCCAGGGTTGTTTCTTTAACCAGGGACTCTTCACCTCCCGGCATATAACTTCCCGGATTAAGACTATACCATATATGACTCATCCCAAAATTTACTTTATGATCTGTATTCGGTAACCATGTCATATTTGTTTTCAGTTCCCTGTGGCTGATATTAAAATTCATTTCATATTCATTTGGCCCGGGTTTAAAACTTGAAATCCGGTATCCATAGTTACTGATAATAGCGGAATTCACTGAATACAATTTATTGGTTAGTTTATATTTCCATTGAGCGGCTGCATTCCAGGAAAGGTAATTATAGGATGTTTCTGAAGATAGCGTAAAGAGGTCATTGCTGTAATATCCCGAAAATTCCAGCGTATTATTTGCATTAATTTCATAATTTAATTTTGCGTTGAGATCATAAAATGTTGCATTGCTGTTTTTTATATCCGGATTTTTAATTTTCCTGAGTATCCAGTCAGAATAAGTACTTCTGCCGCTTACCAGAAAAGAACTTTTTCCCCTGATGAGTGGTCCTTCGAATAATAACTTAGCTGTAACCGGACTTATGCCCCCATTTCCTGAATAAGACAGTTTATTCCCGCTCCTGGTATGAATATCAAAAACCGAAGATATCCTGCCGCCGTACTCTGCCGGGATACCTGCTTTATAAAGTTCAAATTCTTTGATTACATCAGGATTAAAAGCAGAGAAGAAGCCGAACAAATGAGAGGTATTAAAGATGGGTGCATCATCGATAAGAATGAGATTCTGGTCAGTTGATCCACCCCTGACGTTAATCCCGGACGTGCCCTCTCCAACAGACTGTACACCGGGAAGCATATTTACAATTTTGATGATATCGGATTCACCCAGCACAGACGGTATTTCCTTCAGATACCTGATGTTAACTGTATTCATCCCCACCTGGCTACCAGTTACATTATCGCTCCGCTTTCCTTCAATAACGATCTCACGTAACCTGTAAAGTTTTTCCTCCATATTTATATTCAATATTCCATCCGACTGCAGCAATACTGCCTTATCAATTTCCGCCATTCCAACATATCTGTATTCAAGATTATACCGTCCTACGGGGATCCTGAGAATATAGTGGCCATAAAGATCCGTTACAGTTCCTGATTGCAACTCATTTACATAGATGGTTGCACCAATAATCGGTTCACCGGTTTTCATCTCTCTGATGTAACCTGAAATCTCCCCATCCCCTCCTGTAATATTCTTCACGGGATCACCCACGATAATGAGTTTATTCTCATCACCATCTTTTCCCGAATTCCTGTCTTCATTTTCGAAAAAATCTGAAACCTGGTTCATGCCCTGGTTATCATATTCATTGTGATATATCTTCGTAACTCCGGATATGATATGATAATCCCTGGTTATAAATACATTATTATGATCATCCAAAAACACAAATAATCCATAAGCTGAAAGATTGTTCTCCAGATAATCCATTAACGGAACCTGTTCTCCTGAATGGGACAGTTTTACGGAATCAATCCATTCGGATTTATAAAAGAACCTGATCCCAAATTGTTTTTCCAGATCCTTTATTAAAGTCGCAGCAGGACGGTCGGTAAAGTTACCGGAGACGATCCTTTCATCTGCCTGGGAATATCCTTCCTGATTAAGAAGTAATATCGATATAATTATTAGAAACAGAAGCCGCATATTTTCAATATCACTGAGCGATACTGTCGTAGTACCGAAATAGTCCAATCATCTGTTGATCTGTTGCTTTTCTTACCCGAATTCTGTTTTCTTTGATATATTTATTTATCTCGTTTTTCTTATCATCAAGAATTTTTATCAAAGAAGAATTGGTGGTAATTTTACTGAACTCACCATCTTTCATAATATAACATGTAATTCCGGGATCTGAATATCTACCATAAGGACGATCCTGTGTAGCCATAGTTTCAAATTTTTTGGTCCATTTCTTTAATAAGCCGACCTTCCCCTCGTACAATACTTCAAAATATTGCTTTTTCGGCATGCCATTATCAGATGGAAGTTCAACTCTGATAAAGGTGTGATCCTCAATGGTGAAGTTTTTTACCTGATTTTTGTTCAATAAAATCCTTATCCTGATTCCACCCCGGGATTCATCCAGGTATATAAGATTATCATTATAAATATCATAATTCAAATTTACGCCGGAGAAGGTTTCCCCATTTAAAGTTACAGAACCCCTGATCCAATCAGCACTTTTAAAGTAGGGATGACCATCAGCCAGCGCATGAGGAGGGAAATAAAATTTTCCGTTTACCAGCCGTGTATCTTTACCAAATATGCTATCACTTTGTTCAGTTAATGCTTGTATCTGACTTTCAACAATATCCTTTTTTTTTTCAGGTGAGAGATATTGAGAAAATAAAACACCGGGGGGAAAGGTCAGAATAAAGATCAGGAATAGTCTTGTAATAGGCATTAATCTTATTTTTTTGATCCTAAAGATAGCGATTTGTTTTACACATCATTATCCGGAGGATTATTCAATATCTTTTCTTCGATGAAATGATGAATCCACTCTGAAAATCAACTTTAAAGCCATATCTCTGGGCAACATTAGAAGCTGCTAAATTTTAAGATCTTCGGTTTAATCGTAATACAAATAAAAGAATTTAATAAATTTATAATCAATTTTAGAGTAGAAAAACATGAAGACAAACCTTATCACAGGCCTTCTGATTGCCTGTATGATCCCTTTTTCCCAGAGCTGCATATCACCAGAGCGCGATAAGCAGACAGTAATCTTCTGTTCCTATGCTGAAAACCCGGACCAGGTTCATTACCTGGTTCCCATGGTGGAAAGCATCCGGTCTTTCGCCGGTAAATACAAGGACGCTGAGGTATGGATTTATATCCTGCCTGAACTCATAACCCGGGAAGCCCCGACAATCGAAAAACTGGCTTCCATGAACGTTGGTATAAAAGAAATCAGGGTTCCCGATGATGCTGCGTGGTTTATCCTTTCAGGAAAAGTATTCGCATCAGCCAGTGCTGAAGCTGAAGCTGAAGGGAAAGCAGATATTCTTGTTTTTATCAATTACGATACTGTTTTCCTGGGCGAACCGGATGAATTTAATCTCCCGGAAAATAAAAAACTGGGATTCAGGCCGGTCATGCATAAAAATATCGGCTTACTATATTCAGAACCATTGGATTCTTTCTGGATGAGAATTTATGAAAGAATGGCCGTGGACGAATCCAGACTTTTTCCTATGGTTACGCCTGCAGACGATGACACCATTCGTCCGTACTTTAATGCCGGCCTGCTTGTCGTCAGGCCTGATGCCGGTATCCTAAAAAACTGGGTTGAATATTATGGGAAACTATACCAGGATACTTTGTTGAGGAAAATGTGTGAACAGGATAGTCGCAAACGGGTTTTCCTGCATCAGACTGCCCTTACAGGTGCCATCCTGAACCATTATTCCCAGGATGATATCCTTCAGTTCTCAGACCGGATTAACTACCCGATCTTTTTCGGTGAACAATTTGGTGCCAGGAAAGACTTTCATGATATCACTGACGTTGTTACGTTCAGGCATGAATCCTATTTCAGCGACCCGGATCCTGACTGGGAGAAAAAACTCAAAGGGCCCCAGGAAAAAATCGATTGGATAAAGGAACATTTGATGAACCTGTAGGGGCATCCTCACAGTCTTAATAACAGGAGCCCTGCTGAACCTGTAATAGTGTTGCAGGGTTGCGTTCAAAAATTTCCCCACGGACATGCCTGCCGTATCAAAGTATCTTTTATTGGCATTGTACAATTTTACCCGAAGTAAATTTTACACCATTAAGTTTAATTTCATAGATATAAATACCCGACTGATTCCTGAACCGTTCTTCGGAAACAACAAAGTCATTCAGTCCCGGCATGCATGATTTTTCCAGACTGACGATCAGTCTCCCGGTTATATCAAAGATAGAAACAGATACTTCGGCTGAATGATAGAGCCTTAAGCGTATGGTGACCTGATCACGGAAAGGATTTGGAAAAGCATAGGTTTCATAAGTATTGGCCAGGGGATTATTTTCGGAAGTGCCGATTAAATCCAGCTGTTGATCCATCCACAGGATCCGTTTTGCAATCCAGGTTTTAAAATAATCGAGCTCCTGGTCATAGTTGAGACCGACATAATAATTTGGCCAGATATATATTCTGAATATCGGGAACCGTTCGAAATTTCTTTGGCGGGCATTCAGGAGCCGGATAGAAACGGAATCAACATAGTGAAGTATATTGCTGGTTTTGAAGGGCCCCTGACGTAATTCTCTCCAACGGTTTTTCAGTTGGTTGTTGAAGTAATCATCCTGTCGTAACCGTTCCCACCAGAAGGGAACCTGGAACTGATCCCAAATTTCCACGGTATGCATCATCCAGCCCTGTGTATCATATGCAAAATAATAATCTGCATTACCAAAAGCCAGGTTAAAATCCCATATCGGGCCCATCGTCAGCTTACCTTCCTTATCCTTGTAAAAATAAGTACTTAGCCGGTAAGCATCCACATTACGGGTCATCTCGCTGATGAGGAAAAAATCAACAAATGATGCCGGGTCTGCATATAACCTGTAGCCATTTTCCGGATCCCGGAAATTTTCACTGTTCAGGGCATTTTCAAATGAAGTCACATAGTTTCTGATATAGTTTCTTTGTTCGTTCGGCATTTCTGCGTATTCCGGGTATATATAATTAATTACAATATTCCCGTAGCCGGATACTCCTCTGTAAGGCGAAATCCACCAGAAATTCTCCTGCCTGTCTATTGAGAGAATATATCCCCCGGTAAGATCACTGCCCGATATCTCATCCGGGTTCAGCTTTGCAATATCCACACGGTTTTTGTCCCGTTTTATTCTTTCAGTGAGCAGATATACACCCCGGTAATCATTATTGATATATAACTCACAAA
>CAZRHW010000061.1:0-8306 GCA_964599785.1 uncultured Bacteroides sp.
ACGGTGGTGTGAGAGGACAGTGAGTGAAATAATCACTCACTTCCTACTCGATCTCGGTTTTCAGTTCTCGGTTTTCAGTTCTCGGTTCCCGGTTGGTGTGGGTGTGGGATTGTGTGTGATACTAATAAAAGCTTCTTTTTATTAAAAATTACTCATTGGGTAATTGTCAATCACCTGGTGAGGGTATATTTTTTATCCTGAAGAAGATTCAGATATGCATTATTCTGGCAAGGTTTTTGCACATTCTTAAGTGTAAAGAAGGGTGAAGCAGGAGATATTCATCTGTTTGTAAGTTCCAATTTCCGGATGGATGAGGGAACGATAAAATATGCCTGGTACTTTTTCGGATGGACCCCTGGCTAAACCAGGGAGGGATGCTATATACGATCTATTCTGCCTGTGAATTTTGTAATGCAGAGGTATTGAAATTACAGATATATTTCATTATATTTAGACCCTTAAAATTTTTGAAAAATGACAACGAAAAAAACTGATAAAGCGGACCTGGAAAGAAACAAAGGTGTCTTTCTGCAAATAGGGTTGGTCATTGTTTTAGCTCTTATACTCGTGGCTTTTGAATGGACCAGCAAGCCAAATACTTCCAACACCCTCGGTGAACTTTCGGACCTTGACCTTACAGAAGAAATTATTCCGATCACCAGACAACAGGAAGTGAAACCACCTCCGCCACCTGCTCCTCCAAAAGTTACGGAAGTCCTGAATATCGTGGAAGATGATGTGCAGATTGAAGATGAATTGATTATTGAAGATGCTGAAGCAGACCAGCAGATGCAAATTGATATCATTGATTTTAGCGAGGAAGAAGAAGTCGCAGAAGAAGAAGTATTTTTTATTGTTGAAGATATGCCCAGTTTCCAGGGAAAAGGACAGGAAGGATTCCGTGAGTGGATCGCGCAAAATTTGAGGTATCCCGAAATCGCAGCAGAAAATGGGATCAGTGGAAAAGTATATGTACAATTTGCTGTGAACTCTAAAGGGGAGATCGTAGATGCAGTGGTTGTCAGGGGTGTAGATCCGGCACTCGATAAAGAAGCAGTCAGGGTAGTCACGTCATCTCCTAAATGGGAACCTGGTAAACAAAGAGGGAAACCGGTTAAAGTACAGTTTACCTTCCCGATAAACTTCGTTTTACAGTAGTAATTAAGATATTAGAGTAAAACCCTGGTAATATATCAGGGTTTTTTTTTATTTTTAGGAGAATTATTAATGCGAAAATGTTATGAGAAGAGTTACTCAACTGCTGATACTGGTAATGATACTTTCTTCCTGTGCTTCTTCAAAGAAACTTATGGAGAAGGGCAACTATGATGCTGCTATCAATAAAGCCGTTAAGGAATTAAGAAAGAAGCCCGATAATACGAAAGAAGCAGAAATTCTTGACCGCTGCTATAAGATAGCGAATGAAAGGGATCTGGAACGGATAAAATTCCTGAAACTGGAGAATAATCCAAATAACTATGATGAGATATTTATGCTTTATTCAAGCCTGAAAAACAGGCAGAGCATGGTTCGTACAGTTCTCCCAATCAACCTGAATGGACGATATATAGAATATGAATATGTTGATTATGATGCAGAGATTGTCGCAGCTAAAGGCCTTGCAGCAGATTATTTTTATGAGGATGCACAAAAACTCATGAAACTTAATACCAAAGAAGCATATCGCCAGGCTTATGATGAATTCAGGAAAGCCAGTGAGTATTCGGGCGGTCAGTTTCCCAACCTGGATGCCATGATGGAAGAATGCAGGGCAAAAGGAATCAGTCGTGCTATTGTGCTGGTTAACAATATGACCATCATTAATCTTGACCCCTTATTCGAAGAAGATATCCTGGAAATCAATACAGATAACCTGGAATCAGAATGGGTGGAATATCATTTCAGACACCTGAATGAAGATATAAATTATGATTATACAATATTCGTCAATCTGGAATCTATTATGGTTTCTCCTGATAATGTAAAAGAATCCGACAAGATGTATAATAAAAAAGTGGAAGATGGTTTTGAGTATGTCCTTGATGCACGTGGGAATGTAATGAAAGATACATTGGGCAATGACATTAAGATACCAAAATATAAAACTTTGTCATGTACCGTAATTGAAACGGAACAGCTAAAGAGTGTCCGGATAGATGGTAATGTTGAATTTTTATCCAATAATCCCAGAAAACTAATAAAGAGAGAGCCCATCGGAGCCGAAAATGTATTTAATCACCGTTCAGCCAGGGCAGTTGGCGATATTAACGCATTGGATGAAGAAGCACAACAGCTCATCAAATCGGAATTCATTCCATTTCCAACAGATATGGAAATGATCTTCAATACAACTCAAACACTTAAACCTGCCATTCAGGATGCACTTTACAGGAACAGGAGGGTTATTTTTTAGGATGGTTCATTGATTTTTATCTGACCTTCAGGTTATTAACCTTACTTCCGGATTTTATGAAGGAGTAACTGAATATGCATGAACCGGTTATCACCAGACCGAGAACTGAAACTGCAATTCTCATCGGTGTTATTGACAACTCGAATGATGAGCAGTTAGTTCATGAATATCTTGATGAACTGGCCTTCCTTGCTTTGACTGCAGGAGCTCAGCCAGTGGGAAAATTTGTCCAGAAACTGGAATATCCCAATCCAAGAACTTTTGTAGGAGCCGGGAAACTTCAGGAGATCAGGGATTTTGTTAGTAAAGAGAAAATAGACCTGGTCATCTTTGATGATGAATTAACTGCAAGCCAGTTAAGAAATATTGAACGGGAACTAAATTGCAGGATCCTTGACAGGACAAATCTGATCCTTGACATTTTTGCAACAAGAGCAAAAACAGCGCATGCAAAGACACAGGTGGAATTGGCACAGTACCAGTATCTTCTTCCAAGGTTGGCAGGGATGTGGACACACCTTGAAAGGCAACGGGGAGGGATCGGTCTGAGAGGACCCGGTGAAACAGAAATTGAAACCGACCGCAGGGTCATACGCGACAGGATTGCCAGGCTGAAAGATGATCTGATTAAAATTGAAAAGCAGAAAAGAACACAACGGCAAAACAGGGGAAAAATGGTCAGAGTGGCGCTGGTGGGATATACAAATGTAGGCAAATCAACCCTGATGAATGTACTGAGTAAAACGGATGTTTTTGCTGAGGATAAATTATTTGCAACGCTCGATACAACGGTCAGAAAACTTGTAATCGATAATTTGCCATTCCTGATATCAGATACTGTCGGATTTATCAGAAAACTGCCGCACTCCCTGGTAGAATCCTTTAAATCCACACTGGATGAGGTCAGGGAATCAGATATTCTCCTTCATGTTGTTGATATATCCCACCCCAATTTTGAAGAACAGGTGGAGATCGTTCAGCAAACCCTGTATGAGATTGATGCGAATGATAAACCGGTAATTCTGGTATTTAATAAAATAGATGCTTTTAAATATGTTCTGAAAGAATATGATGACCTCACTCCTTTAATAAAAGAAAATCTAAGCCTGGATAACCTGAAACGTACATGGATGGCCCGAAGTAATGGTACTTGCGTTTTTATCTCTGCAAAAAACAAAGAAAATATAAATGATTTAAAGGACCTTTTGTACGGCAAGGTAAAGGAAATCCACGTTCAGCGGTATCCATATGATGATCTGTTATATTAATTATTTTTCAGGGAGGTGAGTCCGGAGAACAGAGAGTGACGAAGATTTCATTATTAAAGACTCTATAACAACCCTTTCTCTACCAAATATTCTGCAATCTGTATTGCATTGGTGGCTGCACCTTTCCTGAGATTGTCGGATACAATCCACATATTCAGGCATTTCTCCCTTGATTCATCCCTGCGTATTCTTCCCACAAAAACTTCATCTTTGCCTTCGGCATTACAGGGCATGGGATAAATGTTTTTGGAAGGATCATCCTGGACAATGATGCCCGGAGTACCGGAAAGAAGACTTCGGACATCATCCAGTGAATAATCATTTTCAAATTCAATATTTACAGCTTCAGAGTGCCCCCCTACAACAGGTACCCGTACAGCAGTGGCCGTAACCTGGATACTGTCATCGCTAAATATTTTCCTTGTCTCATTTACCATTTTCATTTCTTCTTTGGTGTATCCGTTATCCAGGAATACGTCACATTGCGGAAGACAGTTCTTATCTATTTTGTGAGGGTATGCCATAATATCCTGAATACCGGCACGTTCATTTTCGAGTTGACGTACTGCTTTTACACCTGTCCCGGTAACTGACTGATACGTTGAAACAACCACTCTCTTAATCCTGTATTTGAAGTGCAGGGGTGCAAGTGCCATAACCATCTGGATTGTTGAACAGTTAGGATTGGCAATAATCTTATCCTCGGCAGTCAACACATGACCGTTAATTTCGGGGACAACCAGTTTTTTTGTTTTATCCATTCTCCATGCCGAAGAATTATCAACCACTATTGTTCCTGTTTTTGCATATTCAGGCGCCCATTGAAGGGATGTCTGGCCGCCGGCAGAAAAGATCGCCAGGTCGGGGCAATTGTCAATAGACTCCGGAATACCAACAACTTTGTGTTTTTTATTTAAAAATTCCACCTCTTTACCTACCGATTTTTCCGATGCAACTGGATAAAGAATTGTAACGGGGAAGTTTCGTTCCTCAAGAACTTTTAACATTACCCGGCCTACAAGACCGGTAGCACCTACTACTGCAACTTTCATTCTTTGATTCTTTAATTTGGTTAATAATATGTATGTTCTAAACGAAAATATTAATATTCAGATATTTACAGGATCAATCCTGGTTTTTTACTGGCGCTGATCGTGCTTTCTGTCATTTGATTAATAAACAAAATAAACCGGATGCAACTTAAAAATTATAAGTAATATGTTGATTTTTCTTATAAAAATTTAAGAATGCAAAAATTATAATAATATTTTGAAATGAAAAGGCTCGTTATAATTTTTTTTCAATTCTCTGTTTTATGTAGAGGTCAGTTAAATATTGATTTCGAACAGGGAGGAACTGCAGGTTGGATACAGGACAGGCCATTATCATGGGATACATCGTCATTTGAGGTACTATCGGGCAGGTTTTCACTAAGACATATTTATGATAATCCCGATCCGGGAAATGACCGGATCAGTATTCGTGTTGATAGTCTTTATCTTGAATCAGGAAATACGGAATGGCAATTTAAAATCAGGCATGGCTATAATCCTTCTGCAGCAAATAATTGGGTTGTATTCCTTATCTCGAGTGCTGACGCAACAGAGATGCACCCGGGAGGGAATACATCGGGGTATGCTGTCGGAGTGAATTATGATGGGTCAGATGACCTGCTAAAATTATGGAGGATTGATAAAGGTGAAGAATATCCAATTATAACAACCGGATTGAACTGGCAGGAGGGAATCGGCACTAAAGCAGCAGGAATAAAAATAATCCGGTCCGCTGAAGGTGTCTGGGAAATATTTGTTGACAGGCAAGGGACTTTTGATCATTTCATTGTAGAAGGAAATGGAACGGATAATGAGATCATGGATATGCAGCACTTTGGGATTTATTATCAATATTCATCCAGGCAGGATCAGAAACTTTGGATTGATGATATCATGATTAATGGCGGATTTGAACAGGATTCGATACCACCCGGGATACATGATTTTTTCGACTATATCCCAAAGAAACATGACGTGATTATCAATGAGATTATGGCCGATCCCTCACCTTCAGTTGGATTACCGGAATATGAATACATTGAGCTCATGAACCGTAGCGATTACCCTGTTGACATGAACGGGTGGACCATGGAATGTGGGAAAACAATTAAAACTTTTACTGACATTTTGTTTCCTCCCGGAGAATTTTTACTGCTTGTACATAAAGATGCTGAAGAAATATTCATGAAGTACGGTAATTGTGTGCCTTTGTTTACATCACGAACCAGTCTTCAGAATACCGGGGAACTGATAAAACTACTTGATGGAAATCGAAATCTGATCTCCTGGCTAAACTATAGTGATGAGTGGTATACCCATGATTATTACAGTTCGGGTGGATGGTCCCTTGAACGAAAAGACCCGGACAGGTTTTGCGGAGGCATCGAAAACTGGTCAGTAAGTAAAGATACAACTGGTGGCACACCGGGCAGAGTAAACTCTGTATATGGCATGAATCCTGATACGGTGAGACCCCGTGTAATGGCTGTGGAAATCCCAGAAGATACAAGGCTGGAAGTTTACTTCAGTGAACCCATGGATAGCATTCCACAACTTGAACCGGGGAATTTTCATGTAGATCCTGATATCGGTCATCCGGCAGTAATCATCCTACGGGGGCCGGATTATCAGGCAGTATCACTCGAGCTCGAATCGGGTATGGAGCCGGGTAAAATCTACCATCTCTCATTCTCAGATGAACTTAGAGACTGTGCAGGTAATCGACTTGATATTCCTGAACCTGTTAAAATCGGGAAACCTGAGTTTCCAACAGAAGGTGATATATTGATATCAGAGATCATGTTTGATCCGCTTCCGGGAAAAGTTGAATTTCTTGAATTGTATAATAAATCAGATAAGGTTATTAATCTGGGAAGCCTGTTAATTTCAAGAAGAGATGAAACATCGGGGGAAATATCTTCTTTAATTCCTGTTTATAATGGGAACAGGTTGTTTTTTCCTGGTGATTTCCTTCTGCTTACCTCAGATATCCAAAAATTGATTTCGGGATATCCCAGAATTGAAGGCATACAGATCGAAGTTCCGGGAATGCCTGTTTTTGAAAATGATGAGGGGGATGTGGTTATATTGGATTTGTGGATGAATATCATAGATGAATTTAAATATCATCATCAAATGCATTTTTCGTTGTTATCGGTTACCGATGGAGTATCTCTGGAAAGAATCAGTTATGAAATGCCTGCCGGTGATCCGGGCAACTGGCATTCTGCTGCTGAAAGTGAGGGATTTTCCACTCCCGGATATTCCAATTCCCAATCTGTAACCAATATAAATCTTTATACAGACATTAAAATCGAACCTGAAATATTTACACCGGATAATGATGGGAATGATGATTTCACAAACATCTGGTATTCCTTTGATCATCCGGGATGTGTGACGAGTATCTGGATATTCGATCCGGCAGGTAGAATAATCAGAAAACTTACAGATAATCAATTGGTCGGATTATCTGGATTCATAGCATGGGATGGTATCGATGACCATGGTCAAAGAGCCGGGATGGGTATATACCTGGTTTTTATAAGAATTTTTGATTTGGAAGGAAGGGTGAGAGAGGTTAAAAAAACATGCGTATTGTCTTTAGGTGGGAAAGAATAATACTAAGTAATCATATTTTTGGATAATTTATAATCCAGCGATGAGCTCTTTCATGATCAATGTCATTTTGGGTTCCGCTTCACCGGCTACTTTCTGTACATCTTCCAGTGTTACCTTTACGATTTTACCGGGAACCCCGAGATCAGTTATAATTGAAATAGCAAAACATATAATTCCCATCTGGTGAGCAACAATAATTTCAGGGACTGTTGACATCCCGACGGTATCTCCGCCAATAGATCTGAAATATTCGTATTCTTTCGGCGTTTCAAGAGTGGGACCGGTAGTTGCCACATAACATCCCTGCCGGACCCTGAAATGATTATTCTTTGCGATAATCATGGCTTTATTAATCAATTCTTTATCGTATGTATCACTCATATCAGGAAACCTGGCTCCAAACTCCGGATAATGTTCACCAATGAGCGGATTGGGGATCAGGTTGATATGGTCATTGATAATCATCAGGTCGCCGATTGAATACTCCGGATTCACCCCTCCGCTGGCATTTGATACAAACAGGTACCGGATCCCGAGATATTTCATGATTCTGACAGGGAGCGTGACCTGTTGTGGTGTATAACCTTCATAATAATGGAAACGTCCCTGCATAGCAATGACTTTCCTCTCTTTTACTGTGCCAAAGATCAGTTTACCATGATGGCCTTCAACCGTCGATACAGGAAAGTGAGGAATATTTTCGTATTCAATAACATGGTGCTGCTCTATTTCTCTGGCCATGCCTCCAAGGCCTGTTCCGAGAATAATTCCAACCTCAGGTTGAAATGATGTTCTTTCTTTTAAAAAGGATACTGTCTCTTTTATTATCTCTAACATAGTTTATGATATGTTGGTTGAAATGATCTGTATCTTCATTCAGGAAGTCAATGAATATTGGTATAAAATAGAATCTTTCTTTAATGGTTGTTTCAATATCAGTAAATTTCTGTA
>CAZRHW010000062.1:0-8285 GCA_964599785.1 uncultured Bacteroides sp.
ATCTACCATTGCATCGGCGAGTCCTGTGGTCAGGTTTGTGGCACCGGGCCCCGAGGTAACAAGACAAACGCCGGGTTTACCTGTAACTCTTGCATATGCCTGGGCAGCGTGAGCAGCTCCCTGTTCATGTCTCACCAGGACATGTTTGATTTTATCCTGGTAATCATATAACAGGTCATAGACAGGCATGATGGCTCCTCCGGGAAAGCCAAAAATGGTATCTACCCCTTCTTCGAGGAGGGAAAGTAATATGGCTTCCGATCCACTGATTCTCTGAGTGGTTTTTTCCATTGGTTCAATTTTGCTGTTTGTTAATGTTTGTATGATTTAATGATTAATGATCCTGACAGCTCCTTTATCTGCTGATGAAACCAGGCTTGCATATACCCTGAGCGCATCTGATACAATCCTTTTGCGTCCTTCTGCCCGGAATGCTTTCTGGCCTTTCAACAGTTCTTTTTTTCTTCTTGCATTAAGTTCTTTTTCATCAACCAATAATTTGATAGACCTTTCCGGTATACTGATCTCGATAAGATCTCCATTATTAATTAAACCGATATTTCCACCGGCGGCTGCTTCAGGTGATATATGTCCGATTGAGAGTCCGGATGTACCACCTGAAAACCGGCCGTCTGTGATTAAAGCGCATTTCTGGTCAAGTTTTTTTGATCTGATATAGGAGGTAGGATAGAGCATTTCCTGCATACCGGGTCCTCCTCTGGGTCCTTCGTAACGGATCACCACAACATCTCCCTCCTTAACCTTTCTTTCCAGGATGGCTGTACATGCCAGGTCCTGAGATGAAAAAACACTGGCTTTTCCCTTGAAATGCCAGACTGCCGGATTAACGCCGGCGGTTTTAACGATACACCCGTCTTCAGCAAGGTTTCCATATAAAACTGCTAATCCGCCATCCGGCTGATAGGCATGGGCAACATCACGGATACAACCCTTCTCACGATCTGTGTCAGGTGAAGGGTGATAATTCTGCTGGGAGCCCATAACCAGGTTGATTTTTCCACCCGGTGCACCATAATAGATCCTGGTAGCATCCTTATCGGCTGAACTTCTGGTAATATCAAATTTTTCAATCGCCTCTTTAAGTGATAGTCCGTCAACACGTGTGACAGACACATCAATTAACCCGGCTTTTTCAAGCTCACCCATGATAGACAGGATACCGCCGGCACGGTTCACATCTTCAACATGCAAGTCTGAACTTGGTGCAACTTTGCAGAGGACCGGTATTTTCCTGGATAGTGTATCGATATCTTTCATACTGAATTCAACTTCAGCTTCCCGGGCAACAGCCAGCAAATGCAGGACAGTATTGGTCGAACCTCCCATGGCAATATCCAGCGACATGGCATTCAGGAAGGCATTTCTTGTTGCAATGGACCGGGGAAGGACAGATTCGTCTCCTTCAAAGTAAAATTTCCTGGTATTATGAACGATCTGATGGGCAGCTTTGATGAACATGTCTGCCCTGTCTTTATGCGTAGCCAGTACAGTCCCGTTTCCAGCCAGTGCCAATCCAAGTGCTTCATTCAGGCAATTCATTGAATTAGCAGTAAACATACCCGAACAGGATCCGCAGGTCGGGCAGGCATTTTTTTCAACTTCAAGAAGTACCTTTTCCGGAACGGAACTGTCGGCTGCCATCACCATCGTATCAACCAAATCGTACTTCCGGCCATGCGCAACACCTGCTTCCATCGGACCACCTGAAATAAATACAGCAGGAACATTCAGTCTCATGGCGGCCATCATCATCCCGGGAGTGATCTTGTCACAATTGCAGATACAGATCATCGCATCAGCCTGATGTGCATTCATCATGTATTCAACACTGTCGGCAATGAGATCCCTGGAAGGAAGTGAATAAAGCATTCCGTCATGTCCCATGGCAATGCCATCATCGATGGCAATGGTATTAAATTCGGCTGCAAAACATCCTGATTGTTCAATCACCTTTTTAACGACCTGCCCGATTTGATGAAGGTGGACATGACCCGGAACAAATTGTGAGAAAGAATTGACAATAGCGATGACAGGATTGCCGAAATGTTCCTCTTTCATTCCGTTTGCCCTCCAGAGAGCTCTTGCTCCGGCCATCCGGCGTCCTTCTGTTGTGACTGAACTTCGTAATTTCATTTTAATGACAGGTATCTTAAATGATCATAAAAAAAGAAGGCCATTCCGTGTTTTTCCGAGAATGGCCTTTATTATTTTTGAGATTGTTTAATCCATACCATTCTCATCTGTGAGGAGTAATCACGCTCACAATGAGGAGAAGAAGAATGATACGGATTAATTTCATCTGTAATGAAAATGATTAGACAAATATATTTATTAATCTTAGATATAAAAATTTTTTCCTTATAAAAGAAGGGCAAGCTACTTATATCGCACCGCTCAACCATCTACCCTTGCTTCCTTCCGGACCTGGGGGGATTCAACGGGAGCTGGTCGTATAAGACTTGCCCGGATGGCAAAAGTAACAAGATTTATGCAGACATGCAAAACCTTTTATATAATATGGTAAACCGGTGAATTATAAAAAATCTAATATCTTTGTTATCAATCAACCAACCATTAATAATTAATTAAAATGGAAAATAAAAATACTTCAGTACTGGTCAATGCCCTGATCTGGGGTGTCATCATCGGACTGGTTTCAATTGTTTATTCAGTAATCCTGTATATGCTGGATCAGACCCTTAATAAGACACTGGGATATTTTGGCTTCATTATCCTTATTGCCGGTCTTGCATACGGCATGAAGAGTTACAGGGATAATGTGCTGGATGGTGTTCTTCCTTTCGGAAAAGCGTTTGGATTTGGCATACTGGTTGTCTTGGTTTCTGGAGTGATCGGAGGAATATACGGGTATCTTCTGTACACTGTTATAGATCCGGATCTCATAGGGAAAGTGATGGATATGCAATCCGAGCAAATGCTGGAACGGGGATTACCTGAGGCTCAGGTAGAACAGGCAATTGAGGTCACAAAAAGATTTATAACACCGGGTTTTATGATGATATCCGCTTTGGTTGTTAACCTCCTTATGGGTGGAATCCTTTCACTGATCGTAGCGGCTATTTTCAAAAAGGAAGAATAAAAAAAATAACATCACATTTTAGAATATTTGTATGGACCTATCCATCATTATACCGGTTTATAATGAGGAAGAAAGCCTGGATGAGCTCCTGGAATGGATCGCCCGGGTGATAAAAGATCAACCTATTGTATATGAGGTTATTATGGTGGATGATGGGAGTAGTGACCGATCCTGGGAGAAGATTGAAGAACTTTCACAGTCTGATCATACTCTCAGAGCCATACGATTCAGGAGAAACTATGGAAAAGCAGCCGCCCTCCACAGTGGCTTTCAGGCTGCTGAAGGCAGGGTGGTCATCACCATGGATGCAGACCTCCAGGACAGCCCGGACGAGATTCCTGAGCTTTACAGGATGATCAGTGATGGGAATTGGGATCTTGTCTCAGGCTGGAAAAAGAAACGATATGATCCGATCACCAAAAAATGGCCAAGCAAACTCTTCAACTGGGCTGCCAGGCGTTACACCGGGATCAGGCTTCACGACTTTAACTGCGGTCTGAAAGCATATACCAATGAACTGGTTAAGAATATTGAAGTATACGGAGAAATGCACAGATACATTCCACTCATAGCAAAACAGGCTGGCTTTACAAGAATAGGAGAGAAAGTGGTTGTTCATCAAAAAAGGAAGTATGGTGTGACAAAATTCGGGATGGAAAGATACATTAAAGGTTATCTTGATCTTATAACCATCCTGTTTATATCAAGATTTGGTAAAAAACCAATGCACCTCTTTGGAACCCTTGGCACCCTGGTGTTTTTTGTAGGATTTTTAGCTGCCGCCTGGCTTGGTGGTCAGAAGTTATACAGGTTAAGCCAACATATTAAAACCACCCTCCTGACGGAAAGCCCTTATTTTTATCTTGCCCTGACAGCAATGGTCATTGGAACCTTACTTTTTATTGCAGGTTTTCTGGGTGAGCTGATCGCAAGGAGTTCGGTTGAAAGAAACAGGTATCAGATTGACAAAATCATTTAATTCATAATCCGGGATAATATTCAATAAAAAGATCCTTTTATGGATTAAACCAGAGATATTTGTATGAACATATTTGCCGGATAGCGTCGCTGCTCTGCAAATAATAATCTAAAATTAAATTACTTATATGAAAATTCATCTTGTATCGGGTGGATGTGGATTTGTTGGCAGGAACATGGTAAGAAGGTTACTAAAAACTACTGAAGACAAGGTTTTTATGGTTGACGACCTGTCGATAGGAGTACATCCGTCAACCTGGCTTGATCATTACAGGGCAAAAACAGTAAAGGATCTTGAAATAATTGGCGAGGAAGAAAGATTGTTATTCTGGAAGGGTGATTTCAGAAATCTTCTATTCTATATGCGGGAAAATCCGGATTATCTCCAATCAACATATAAACTTGATTTTGAAAGGTTTTCTGATGTCTTCCATTTTGCAGCAATAGTTGGCGGAAGAGCTAAAATTGAGGGAGATCCGATGAAGGTAGCACTGGACCTTTCAATTGATGCGGAATTTTTTTTCTGGGTTTGTAATCACAGGCCTTCCAGGGTACTTTATCCAAGTTCCAGCGCAGCTTATCCGGTTAGTCTTCAAACCGACCGGGATGCAATTGCGCTGAGGGAACCTGATATAGATTTTCAGGGTAACCTGGGTACCCCGGATATGACATATGGCTGGTCAAAACTCACAGGTGAATTTCTTGCTCAGATAGCTGCACGTCATTATGGAATACCAATTGTTTGTATCCGCCCGTTCTCCGGTTATGGGGAGGATCAGGATCCTTCATACCCGGTACCGGCAATAGCTGCCAGGGCAGCTGCCAGAGAAGATCCATTTGAGGTCTGGGGATCCGGTAAACAGGGCAGGGATTTTGTTCATATAGAAGATATTATTGATTTCGTTATGATCCTGATGGATCGGATTAAAGATGGTTCTGCATATAATATTGGTTCAGGGAAGCTGACTTCTTTTCTTCAACTCATCACACTATTTACAGGTTTTGCCGGGTATAAACCTGTCATAAAACCTTTGCTTGATAAACCTGTAGGTGTTCATTCAAGATATTCAGATATGTCTCTTGTCACTGAAAAATTTGGCTGGAAACCTAAGATTTCCCTGGAGGAAGGTATGAAAAGGGTATATGATGCAGCTGTCCGGCGCCTGCAGCATAAATGATCTGCCTGTCGTGAATTAAAGAATCTTCAATTATAAATCCTTGGTGAATGAAACGGATCGTTGCTTTTGGGCCTGGGCCTAAGTTTAAAGGGGGGATTGCCAATTACAACACTTCACTTGCGAAAGCATTTGAAAAAATGGGTGAGCATGAAGTGCATATTGTATCCTGGACACAACAATATCCTGCTATTATACCAAGAGATTTTATCGACCGTAAAAGCAAAACAAACCTTATTGAAGGCACCTCTATCCGAGTCCATTATATAACAAATTATAACAATCCTTTTTCCTGGTACAGGACATATCGCCTGATCAAAAAGCTGGATCCTGATCTTATTGTGTTCCAGTGGGCCATTGCAATTCAGGGGATACCCCTCGGTCGTATTGCCAGGAGACTGGTGAAAAAAGCGAGAGCAGAAGTTGTATTTGACCTTCATTTTGTCCGGCAAAAAGAGGGCTCAACACTGGATATGATTTTCACCCGTTATGGGATCAGATATGCACATACCTATATCGTTCATTCATATAAAACCGCAAATGAGCTGAAGGAACTTTTTCCACACCGGGATTTCATGATCAGTGAATGCAATAACCGGAATGTTGCTGATTTTCATCGTATAATTAAATTATTCCATCCCGTTTACGATATGTATAAACCTGATCCCTATTTTGATACCGCTGCCCAGAAAAAAATATTGGGATTGGACGAACATGTTTTTCTCTTCTTTGGTTTTATCAGAAAATACAAGGGTTTACATCATGCTATCAGAGCCTTTTCCGAACTGGCCAAAGTCAGGGATGATGTTTCCCTGCTGATCGTGGGGGAATCATTCTGGCATACACTCGATAGTAAAAAGGTAATGACGAAATTTAAAAATTTTATGTTCGGATTTTTTAAATCTGTTTTTCTGCGTAAAAAAGATGATGAAAGAAATTACCGGCCATTGGATCTGATTGACAAACTTGATATCAGGAACAAAGTATGCCTCGTCAATGAGTTTGTCCCCAACGAAGAGGTTCATAAATATTTCCAGGTAAGCGATTATATTCTTTTGTTTTATGAGACAGCTACTCCATCCGGAGTCGAATCCATGGCATGTAATTTTAAAATGCCAATTCTTGCTACCAGCGTTGGACATTTTCCTGAGACGATCAAAAATGGTTACAATGGGTACCTGGCTGAACCTGAAAATATCAGCTCGATGAGTGAAATCATGCAAAAAGCACTGGATAAACCCATTAACAGGGAAAATGTATTTACTGCTTCAAAAGAGATGAGCTG
The DNA here is from genome assembly GCA_964599785.1 of uncultured Bacteroides sp. Classification (GTDB taxonomy): domain Bacteria; phylum Bacteroidota; class Bacteroidia; order Bacteroidales; family SM23-62; genus LJUQ01. The sequence goes on from CAZRHW010000062.1 coordinate 6,560, forward strand.
GGATATTTATGCTAAAGCAATCCTTTTATAAATTCAATTATCCGGTCAATATCATCGGACCGGAACCATGTGATGGATTTGTCCCTGTTAAACCAGGTTAGTTGTCGCCTGGCATAATGCCTGGTATTTCTTTTGATCAGATCGATGGCTTTTTCCAGGCTTATTTTATTTTCGAGGTATTCAAATATTTCCTTATAACCAACTGTTTTTAATGCATTTAAATGACGGTATGGAAAATAGGCTTTTGCTTCATCTACCAGTCCTTTGCTTATCATCAAATCAACCCTTTTATTAATCCTGTCATAAAGTTCTTCCCGTTCAACATTCAGTCCTATTTTGATAATATTGAATGGCCTTTCTTTTATTGGTTTTGTCAGAAAAGAGGAGTAAGGCATCCCGGTTGAATAATATACTTCCAGGGCCTTCAATATCCGTTTCGGATTATGAAGGTCGACACCCGAATAGTAAACAGGATCGATTCTTCTCAGATCGAATCGAAGGCTTTCAATTCCTTCTTTTTCAAGTTTTTCCAGTAGTTCTTTCCTCATATCCGGATCAACAGGCGGAAAATCATCTATCCCATGACAAATGACATCAATATACAAACCGGAACCACCTGTCATGATGATGATATTTCTTGTTTTAAATAATATTTCGAGGAGTGCCAAAACCTCCAGTTCATATGCACTTACATGATAATAATCGTGGATGGAGATGTGATGTATAAAATGATGCTGAACCTGGGAAAGCTGGGAATCATCGGGAGCACAGGTGCCAATCTTCAGTTCTTTATAAATTTGCCGTGAATCGGCAGATATAATCTCTGTATTGAAAATTCCTGCTATCCTGATACTGGTTTCGGTCTTTCCGGCAGCTGTTGGTCCAAGAATGATGATAAGGTATTTATTCTTCATCTTACTCTATATCTCCGAAGATGATATCATCAAATTCTGAATCATCGTGGAATAAATCATCGAGTGTTGTATCAGTATCAGGATTATCTATATCCGGTGATGATCCTTCCGCAAAAAAAATCTGATCCATTATTATTTGTATGGGTGGAGAACCCTCGGAAAATGCGCAGGACGGATATGGCTTATCTTGTATTTCTTCCTTTATTTCTGCAACTTCTATAAAGAAGGCCCTTTCATTAAAGACATCAAAAACGTATAATAATTTTTGCTTTAATTCCTTAATATGGTCAGAAAACCTGGTACTATCCATTACCATTGTTTGGTTTGCAGGTTCATCAGACAGATCAAAAAGGGTGATTTCCTGTTCTTTCTCCCAGTTGTTATTGCATAAATAAAAAGAAGCTATCTGGGAATGATCCCAGTGAAGGTTTTTCTGGAGAGCTAAATGCAGATCATAGAAAGTCTGGTCGGAGCGTACTTCAAAATCCCTGATAAAATCATCCGATTCATTTGATAATAACCTGAACTTATAGATCATCGGTTCTTTTTTTACCCAAGTTAATTAAAAAATCTATTGTGTCAATATGATCAGCATAATCCCAGAGCTCCGGATGCTGAGATTGGCCTGCAGGAACTGTTTTAACACCGGTCAATCCCTCACCGACAACACACTGGATACGGCTTTCATCAGTAATAAGTTTTCGGGCAATGAAGTCGGATGAATGAAAGGATTCGTAAAACAAACAGGCAATCGGTGAATGATACCCATATTCCTGTTTAAGAATCAGGAATCCGTTGTCCAGGAATGGGAT
>CAZRHW010000063.1:0-3348 GCA_964599785.1 uncultured Bacteroides sp.
CTTTGTCATCCGGGGGAGGTAAGAGTGGTAACTGATTGTAAGGTTCGTTACGATCGTATGGAATCTGATTTGACATCAAACATTATTTTTGTCAAAAATAATATAAATATGACAAATAAAATTATATTATGTCAAAATTATTTAATATTTGACATATGCAATGATAACATATCTTTCGGTGACAGCACAAAGAACTATTGTCAAAATATTACATAATTTGACAATTGATTTAGCATTCCCAGTGTCCTGGTTAAGCCGGGACGTTATAATTCCTCTATCCTGTTTGGTGTGAAATCACTCATCCGGTAACTTCGACCCACCGGGTGAGTATTAAACCCGGGATTGAAACAAGTCATCCCGATCCGCCGGATGGTGGAGAGGGATCTCGTCGTCTGAATTAATATTCGCAGATATGAAAATCCTTGTTATCAGTGGATAAACTCCAGATCCAATTCATTATAATTGGAGATTACCCTGAAACAACCTTTCTCCTTAAGCTCTTCTGCTGTCTGCATGGTGGTAACACCGATAACCTCCAGCCCGGCGCGCCTTGCGGAAATAATTCCGTCTGTCGAATCTTCGACCGCAATACACTCACTGCTTTCTAAATTCAACTTCTTTAAAGTAATATCAAATATCTCCGGGTCGGGCTTTCCTTTTGATATTTCTTCCGCCCCGGTGATGGAATGAAAAAAATGCCTGATATTCAGGCTGTCCAATACAAAGTCAATGTTTGGCATACCTCCGTTCGTTGCCAGTGCAATTTTAATACCCTGTCTTTCCAGTTTTTCCAGGAGTCCGGTCAGACCGTCAATTTCTTTGATATGATTTTTGTATAATTCCCTGTAGATTATTTCCTTTTCCTCTCCTAACTCTTTAACTCTTTCGTCGGTCAGGTCCTTTCCTAAAAAAAGCCTTATCATTTCGTCAAGAGTCCCGTGGTTTTCAGCATGAAACTGTTCAGTGGTAAATGATATATCATGTTTCCTGCAAAATAGCAGCCATGATTCCCTGTGAAAAGACATGTTGTCTGTAAGGGTACCGTCCATGTCGAATATGAATGCTTTTATTTTTGTCATATATCCGGGTGAAATTAATCCAAAACTTCCCATCCTTATTCTCTTCCGGCCGGCGGAGAAGAAGGATTGAAAACAAACATACCCGGATTTTCTTTTATACCGGCAATTAAACAGAGGTATTTATGAAAAATTTTCAAACACATCGGTTAAATGCAGGGAAATTTCAGGGAGAGAGATCTCGCAATCTATCTTAATAATCATAGACCTTTTAAAAATGAAAAAATTGTTAATTTCGAATATTTGTTAAAATGGACTGATCATGAAAATTGAATTACGTAAAGACTTCACCTGGTCAATGGTTGTTCCCACGAGTATGGGAGTGCGGATAACCCCCCTTCACGGACAGCCTGTTCAGGCCAGCGACACCTATATCATGCATGCTACCAGTGCGGAAACAAATGTGGCAAGCATTTCGTCTTATCTGGGACTTCCCGTTAAAGTGCTGACGACCTTTGTGAAGGGCAGTCCCGTTGCACAGCTTATCAAAAGCAACCTTGCCGGCAGGCACATGGCTTACGAGGGGAAGGAAGTGCCGCAGGGAGGCCCGTGGGGCTACCGCCACCAGTTCAACATCGCCGACAGCGGTTACGGAACGAGAGGGCCAAGGGTACATAACGACCGTGCGGGAGAAGTAGGCCGGACTTTGAATGTAAAAGACTTTGATCTCGACCGGATCTTTGGTCAGGAAGGTGTACAGCTAATCCACCTGTCAGGGCTCATCGGTGCCCTGTCACCGGAGACAGGCACCTTCTGCCTTGAACTTGCCCGGGCAGCAAAAAAACATGGTACCTGTATCTCCTTCGACCTGAATTACAGGGCTTCGTTCTGGAAAAACCGGGAAAAGAAACTCTATGGGATCTTCAGTGAAATTGCCGGTATCTCGGATATTCTCGTGGGGAATGAAGAAGATTTCCAGCTTTGCCTGAATATCAAAGGGCCGGAAGCAGGGGGTGCCGGGCTGGCATCCAAAATGGACAGTTTTAAAGAGATGATCAGCCAGGTAAAAAAAATGTTCCCCGGCACATCCGTCTTTGCCACCACACTGCGCCAGGTGATCAGCACGAACAGCCACCTTTGGGGAGCCATCATGCTGGAAAACAACAACTGGCATGTGGTAGAGCCGCGCGAAATCACCATCCTCGACCGTATCGGAGGGGGTGATGGCTTCGTCGGCGGTATGCTCTATGCCATCCTGAAAGGCTGGGAACCGGAGAAATGGGTACAGTTCGGATGGGCCAGCGGTGCGCTTGTAACAACGCTTCTCACCGACTATGCACAACCTGCCGATGAAGATCAGATATGGAGCATCTGGGAAGGAAATGCCAGGGTTAAGAGATAAAAAGAAAATTTTCTGTGCCGGATGGATCGTTTTATTAACTCCGATAATTCCGGACTACCTGATGAAAGAGAAAAATTTAATACCCTGATGATGCGGTCAGGGTTTTTTATCCGGTATATAAAGTCCCGCCGGATTGGATCCGATAAGGGATGACTTTAACAGATAATCGCCCACCAATGAAAAGTTTTTTACCTGGTCAGGATTGACCAGGGGGATATGCCTTACATGATCGAGGTAACTGCCTATTTCATCCAGGTCTTCTTCCGTGGTTTTCCAGTTCAGGTGATTGAACCGGTTCAGATTATGAGACAGGGAATAGGCCCTCAGGGTTTTCTCTCCCAGTGTATTAAAATAAAAATCGAAATATGACATGGCAAGTTCCCTCAGTGAGCGGTACACAGGTTCGCGGTAGCGGATAGTGGTAAAATTTGATTTGGCAATGGCTCCCCAGTGCCTGTTATGATTATAGATCGCAATGACATGATCATCGTCATTCTCAGCTTTCAGATCCACCACCAGGGGAGGGTATCCCAGATGTTCCAGGCAGGCAGCTGCAAACAGGGCTCCTTCCACACAATGAGCCCTCTGATGGCGCATCACACAGCGGGGAGACCGCGATTCGATGATGGAATTGTAATCGATCTTATCGAGATATCCCTGAATTTTAATGGGTGAATCAAGAACTTTTAATAACCTGAGCTCCTTTGCATTCCAGAGACTTTTACCTGATTTCTCATGAACCATATCTTCTATTTTAGTTAATTGCCATGACAAATGTATAATTTTCTTTGATGCTGGAAGCTGGGTGCTGGGAGGGCAGGAAAGCTTCCGGAGGAAGCGAAATGTCTGTAGCTGAAGGAGTACCCACAAAATCCAAAGCTTCCGGAGGAAGCGAAATGTCTGTAGCTGAAGGAGTACCCACAAAATCCA
>CAZRHW010000063.1:3448-6562 GCA_964599785.1 uncultured Bacteroides sp.
AAAGCTTCCGGAGGAAGCGAAATGTCTGTAGCTGAAGGAGTACCCACAAAATCCAAAGCCCCCGGAGGGGGCGGCATGTACAAAGCAGGGAACAAGCTCACGTCCTCATTTGAGAATTCTTTTGGTTTTGGTGATATTTGCTTATTTTTATACGGAAGATAAAATTGGCCGACTCCTCCTGTTTCTTTCAGGAGGCAGTTAGCCGGCAGGAGGTTCCCATGTCTGTCAGACCAATCAGGCGACTCATCCAATCCAAACCAACCATTGAAGGTGCCAGTGTGCACCTTCGCCGTGCATTTGGATTCGGTAACACATACGATTTCGACCCCTTTCTTCTGCCCAACGACTTCCGCAGTGACAGGCCGGAAGATTACCTGGCCGGTTTCCTATGGTATGGCCCAATCGTAATGAACACCCGGGAAGAACTACGGCTGGCATTCGAAGAACTTCAACAGGGTACATTCCTGAGACCAGACTCCTGATAACAACAATGAAGAAAATCATTCTTATATGTTTTCTGATCAATGTGATCCTGTCAGGGTATTCCCAGGTAATAACCATTAAAGACCAGGAAAACTATCACCCCCTTGAACTGGTAACATTATCAAGTAAAGATCCCACTGTATCTGCAGTAACGAATGCACAGGGACAGGCTGATATAACTGCATTCAAAGGGACGGACGAGATCGAAATACGGCTGATAGGATATAAAACCCTGATAAAGAGCTACAATCAGCTCGAAAAGTCAGGCTTTATTATTTATCTGAGTACCGCCGTCGTATCCCTTGACCAGGTTGTTATCTCTGCAACAAGATGGAGCCAGTCCCGGAGGGAAATTCCCGCCAGGATCACTTCCGTTTCTCCGAAAGAGGTCATCCTGGAAAATCCCCAGACGGCAGCCGACCTGCTCAGCATCTCCGGGGAAGTGTTCATCCAGAAAAGCCAGCAGGGCGGCGGCAGCCCGATGATACGCGGATTTGCTACTAACCGGCTGTTGATCGTCGTGGATGGTGTCCGTATGAATACAGCCATTTTTCGCAGCGGCAACCTGCAGAATGTGATATCCCTCGACCCGTTCGCTACAGAACGGACCGAGGTGCTCTTCGGACCCGGCTCGGTGATCTACGGCAGTGATGCCATAGCAGGTGTGATGAATTTTTATACGCTGTCACCTGTCTTGTCAACTGATCAAAAACCGTTACTGTCAGGAAATGCGGCTTTCCGTTATACTTCAGCCAATAATGAGGTTACAGGCCATGTCAACCTGAATGCCGGATGGGAAAAATGGGCCTTCGTGACAAGCTTATCCCAGTTCCATTTTGATAACCTGCGGATGGGGGCAAATGGTCCCGATGAATACCTGAGGCACGTATATGTCCAGCGTGTGGATACGGTGGACCTGATCCTTACAAATAATGATCCCCGGATCCAGAGACCTACCGGTTATTCACAAACCAACGTGATGCAGAAAATCCGTTATAAACCGGGTGATAACCTGGATATCAACTACGGATTTCACTATTCTGCCACATCAGATTACAGCCGGTATGACAGGCTCATACGTTTCAGGAACGGATTGCCCAGAAGTGCAGAATGGTACTATGGGCCCCAGGTTTGGATGATGAATAACCTGAATATTACACACCATGCCGCTGCAGGCATATATGATGAGCTGACAACCAGGCTGGCACACCAGTTCTTTAAAGAAAGCCGTATTGACCGCGACCTTAATGATACGGAAAGGAGAACACGGGTTGAGAAGGTTAACGCCTTTTCTGCAAACATCGATCTCAAGAAAGCAGCAGCGAACAGACACATGCTGTTTTATGGCCTGGAAGCCGTCTTTGATGACGTCCGTTCCACGGGAACTGATGAAGATATTATAACCGGGGATGTAAAACCGGGTCCTGCACGATATCCGCATTCAGGCTGGTCCTCCTGGGCGGCATACCTGACCTGGCAATATAAAATAACAGAGAAACTCCTGCTCCAGGCAGGGGCCCGGTATAACCAGTTTATTCTGAATGCTGAGTTCGATACCACTTTTTATCCCTTTCCCTTCACCACGGCAGACATCAACAACGGGGCCCTGACAGGCAGCCTGGGATTGGTTTATAATCCGTCTGAATACTGGTCCCTGAGCACCAACCTGTCAACCGGGTTCAGGTCACCCAACGTTGATGACATCGGTAAAGTATTTGATTCCGAACCGGGTTCCGTCGTCATTCCCAACCCTGACCTCGATGCCGAATATGCCTGGAATGCAGAGGCCGGAATCACCAGGATCTTCGGCGAATGGCTTAAGATAGACCTGACAGGATTCTATACCCTCCTGGACAATGCACTGGTAAGACGTGACTTTACGATGAACGGCCTTGACAGCATTATGTATGACGGGGAGCTCAGCAATGTACAGGCCGTTCAGAATGCTGCCCGTGCAACCGTGTGGGGTATCCGGGCAGGAGTGGAAACAAAATTGCCTGCAGGATTCGGCTTTGCATCAGGATTTAATTACCAGAAAGGCGAAGAAGAGCTGGATGACGGGACCACCAGCCCGCTCAGGCATGCCGCCCCGTGGTTCGGCATGACACACCTCACCTTTTCGCAAAAGAAGATGATGGTGGATCTTTATGCCGTCTATAACGGTGAAGTAAGTTTTGAGAATCTTCCGCTGGAAGAGCAGGGAAAAGCTTATATCTACGCTGAAGACAGGAACGGTGATCCATACTGCCCGGCCTGGTACACTTTGAATTTTAAGGCTATGTACCAGGTAAATGACCGGTTATCCATATCCGGCGGTGTGGAAAACATTACCAACCGGCGGTATCGCCCATACAGCTCAGGAATTGCAGCACCGGGAAGGAACTTTATCCTTGCGTTCAGGGCAGCCTTCTGAAGTTAGCAGGGAGCAGGGAGCAGGGAGCAGAGAGCAGAGAGCAGAGAGCAGGGAGCAGGGCCCTGTAGGGGATTGGGATGAAAAGCCGGCGTGTATATTTTTTACCTCCGCAAGCATAAAATATCTTCCCAGTACCCAGTTCCTAGTTCCTAGTTCCTAGTTCCTAGTTCCCAGTACCCAGTTCCCAGTACCCAGTTCCCAGTACCCAGTTCCCAGTA
>CAZRHW010000063.1:6662-8255 GCA_964599785.1 uncultured Bacteroides sp.
CTAGTTCCCAGTACCCAGTTCCCAGTACCCAGTTCCCAGTACCCAGTTCCCAGTAAATCCCCTTTGGACATCAACTTTTTATACTCCGCGTAGTCTCGTCCCATAAAACCTGTTTCTGCCGGAAATAGGATTCATTGGCCATATGGCAGGCAATTGCGGCATGATTTCCAAAGACGGCATCCTGAAACACGGGTTTTCGTGATTTTACCGCTTCAAAGAAATTAAACAGGTGCGGAACCATGTCGTCATAATCATGACCGTGCCATGTTGTCTGGTCGGACAACGGTTCCTTTCCGGCTTTGGGTGCGCACTTTTCATTCCACTGACGCATGTATTCATCGCGCATAGCCTGTGGAAATCCATAGGCGTAATAGCTTGGGTACATGTCTGTACCGGTCTGTGGGGATAGCTGCAGCCCGAATTCCTGGAGATCAAGGATGCCTTTTGAACCCATAAACCTGGCCAGCTCAACAGATTCAGTCCCCAGTCCAAGTCTTACATATACGGGAACGCCATGGAAATCAAACAATACAAGGTGCAGGTCAGGCATGTTACGGCCGTCTTTCCAGCGGAAGATGCCTCCAAGGGATTGTGCAGACCGCGGGATCTCATTCCAGCCAAGTGTATACAACATCCCGCTTAATAAATGTACCATCAGGTCACCACCTACTCCTGTCCCATATTCTTTCCAGCAGCGCCAGCGGGCAAAATGCATGGCGTTAAACGGGATCTTCGGGGCAGTGCCCAGCCATTCTTCCCAATTCAGTGTTGTGGGAGAAAGATCTGTCGGGGGCGGATATTGCCATGCTCCTGTCGGATCGTTACGTCCCAGCGACAATTCGACATGTTCAATCTCACCGATGGCTCCATTGCTGTAAAGTTCACGGGCCTTTTCACATAAAACCGAACTTGTGCGCTGAGAGCCGATCTGCACAATGCGGCTGTTCCTTTTCGCAGCATCGATCATTTCAAATCCTTCGGAAGCATCGTGAGACATCGGTTTTTCGCAATAAACATCCTTGCCGGCATTGCAACAGTCAACGACTACTTTCTTATGCCAGTGATCGGGAACGGCTGCAATAATACAGTCGATATCCTTGCGGTCGAGCAGGTCCTGGTAACGGCGGGTCGTAAAAAGGCCGGGATTGCCGGTTATTTCCTTTGCCAGAGTGTGCCTGCCATCATATAGCTCGGCAGCACCCACACATTCTGTTCCGGGAAGGGAAAGCGCACCGGACAACAACCCGGATCCCTGCATGCCAACCCCGATAATACCGAATCGCAACAGATCACCGGGAGCGACTTTTTTCGGTTTTTGGGCAGCAGGATAGGCATCAAGCTGAATGCTGCGGGCCGTAAGTATACCCCCTGTTGCAAGAGCACCAGCCTGGAGAAATTTCCGTCGTGATAATTCGTTTTTCATGATATTGGTTTTAAAATGTGGTTATTGGTTCTGTCAGTATATTTCTAATAGATCCAGGGTATGAGCCGGTATGTGTTTCTCATATATTCAACGTAAGCTGCCCCGAACTGATCTGTTAACAGTTTTTCTTCAATCCTGATCCTGTATAAGAAGGCTGTGGCAACGGGTAT
>CAZRHW010000064.1:0-8153 GCA_964599785.1 uncultured Bacteroides sp.
TCATTTGTTTATTAACTCATTGATTTTGGCACAATATAAATCATATCCACCTTTTCCTCCTGGACGATTAGATGAAAATATCATTAAATCGTTTATGTAAACCCAATCTTCTGAAGTACGAATAATAATAGGCCTGTATTCATCATATTCAGTATTAATTATTTCTCCGAGGTTCTCCCTTATATAAAATACAGGATTCTCCATGGCGACTCTTGCATTATTACACGAATTTATTTGCTGATCAGCATATTTTGACATTTCCGATTTGGGATTATCAAGTAGTTTTTGATATTGCTGGTATGATTGACAAGCTTTTTCGAGCTCATTGTTTATCCGGTAAGCATTTCCCATGTACAGCCAGGCATCATATGGAGCTTTTGTTTCTTTGAACATGCCTTCCTGGTAATTTTGGGTGGTATTCTGAACAGCTTTTTGAAGATATGGTATGGATTTTTCTTTTTCACCGGGTATATTTAAGTAACACATTCCTATTCTGTAATTGATGTTTGCATTGTTCTCATATCCCCTGGTATATATTTTCTGGTACTCCGCCAGTGCATCGACATAAGATTCATCTAATAGAAAAAACTCTGCATCCAGGAAAATTTCCCGTAAGATTTCCTCGTATTCCTGGGAGAAAGAAATGTGTATGATCAGGAAACAGGATATGAAAAAGGTCAGGATTTTCTTCATCGACTTTGAATCTTAAAATGGTAGTAAAGCAAATTTAATAATTTAAATTGAAAGATAGGAAAAAAATTTAGCATGGAGCATGGAGCATGGAGCATAGAGTTAAGAGCTTAGAGCTGGGGGAAAGGTTGCAGGTTGCAAGGTACAGGTTGCAGGGTTGTGTGGGATGAGAGCAGAGAGAAAGAGCGATGGGGCGAAAGGGCGACAAAGGGATGGAGGGACTGAGGGAGAGTAAGGAGTAAGGAGTACTGCACGAAATTGACATTTCGAATAAAATAATACTAACAAGTGTGTGAAATGTTTGCACAGCAAACATTCGCGAGCGGGACGTGCTTTTGGCCTTGAGGGAGCGAGCAATTGGTTAATTAGTTAATTTGTGAATTGGGGTGTTGGGGTTTTGGAGATAAGGGTGTGAGATTCTGCAAGTTCTCAATCAGATCAGTTTGTATATTAGTTTATCAGGAAATAGATAGCCAACTATTTAGCCTCCGGAGGAGGCGAAATGTATGTAGCAAAAAAAGATTCGCCTTATTTTTTAAGCTGCCGGAGGCTGCGGCATGTATAAAGAGGGAAAATAGTGTCTAAAATATAAAAAATGTAATTAAGGCAAGTACAGCTAATTAAGTGTTTTGTTAGACAGGAGTATGAAGCAGGGAGACGGGGGCCTGCCTGCTCTGACAGATTGGCGGATTCGGCGGATGAGACGGGGATTAAGGGGAGAGTTCTGTCTACACTATGAATAATAGATTACTTCAGTGGTTTGACAGGATACTGAACCATGATCATGTAATGACCCATATCATTTACCGGAGGACCTGAGAAATCTGATTGGATAGGATACTGAACCATGATCTTGTCACAACCAATAATATTTATCAGAGAACCTGAGAAATCTGATATGATGTTAAAGGTTCGGATTAATTTATTCCTGTTTCTGATCTTTATCTTTTTTCCTTCTCCAAAAGAATATCAATATAATTATTAATATACCTGCTCCAATCAGCCAATAAGTAAGACCGGATCCTTTTCTTTCTTTTACCTGTGGGGGTGGCGGGGGTTCAATTTTCTTAATAAGTTCTTGATTATCAATGATATTAAGGAGATTGAGGAACAGGTTGATCACATCTGATTCAGTGAAATCATGGAACCTGGATTGGTATAAAAGATACTCATAAAGATCGTTGATATTCGAAATGTTGTTTATATCAAGGTTAAGGGATACAAGAAAATCCTCCAGTGCACCGCTTGATGTGCCTATAAGAATTTTCATTATTTCCAGAAGATCCTGATCTTCAAGGTAATCAACCAATAAGGTCATCACTTCGGTTTCAGTATAATCATATTTAGCAGCATTTCTTAAAAGCCAGTTCATCAGGTCAACAGAATTAATAAGTTTTTCCTGGTCAGGATCCAGATCTTCAAAAACCTGTTTAAGGTTGCCGCCGGCAATTTCTGTCAGTTGATTTATCAATTCAATCAGTTCAGTCCTTTGTGAGAGGATAGAAAACAGGCTGTTAACATCTTTTGCATTATATGTATCCTCACCGGCATTGTTTATCATATATTCGTACAGATCCTGCAGGTTGGTAATATTTTCCTTTACCGGATCGAGTTCTGACAGGATGGTTTTCATATACTCATCTTCAGCCAGGTATAATAGTTGGTCAATATATGATTGAATATACTTATACTGAATTTGTTTAATGATCAGGTCATATACATCCTGGCTTGAGAAATCAAGGGATTCCGATTTTTTCTTCAGATATTCTACCAGATCTTGTTCTGATTTGATTCCAGTTTTTTTCAGGTCAAGCTCTGTGAGGAAGGTTTTTAATTCTCCCGTTGCTATTTCGGTAAATTCCTTCAGCAATTGTTCCAGATTTTCATCCGGCACTCCTGTTGGGGGTGTTGTTACTGTATCAGGTTTAACGGGTTGAGTAATTTGTTTAGTCGGAGGGGGTGTATAGATTACAGTAACTTCCTTAAAGCTGAAGTTGCCATCAGCATCCACAAGTTTAAGTTTGAGGATATTTTTCCCTGGTAATGGAGTGAATGAATATGTGAATCTTTTCCTGTCGATCCGGAATGTATCTGTTTTGATGAAAGTAGTATCGTTGTATATGCTGACATACAGATCTGCATCCTTCTCGAGGATCAACCGGATATCAACAGGACGATCATTGCTCACCATGATCAGCGTATCAGATGTACTGATTTTATCCAGGATCTTTGGTTCAGGGATCTCTTTAAGTTTTGCTGTGAGTGTCACAAGGATCTCTTTGGTAAGGTCTATTTCACGATTCAGGTAGTCATATAAAATGATGAACGAAGTTGAAGTTGTTTCAATCTCATCCCCTTCAATAAGAAGATCATACTGTCCTTGAGGAGCATTGAAAGAGAACTCGCCTGTTTCGGGATTGGCATAGGTTACTGCAAGAGTATCACGTGTACTATGTTGAATAAGTTTAACAGTAATAGGTTTTGTTATCAATATATCAGCAGGAAGGCTTACCAGCCCTCTTATCCTGAATTTTCGCGGATGTGAAGTGGTAAATATTTCCAGTTTATAAATATCTGTCCGGCCATATCCACCGTCGTAAAACCTGGGAAAGTAGGCAATGGTTCCATTCTCTAACGGTTGGTAAAAAATATCATCATCGGTGGTATTAATGGGGGCACCTGCATTTATGGGAGCCGACCAGGTATTATCATCCAGGAGGTTGGAATAAAAAACATCATAGCCACCCATATTAAAATGACCGTAGGAACTGAAATAAAGTGTTTTTCCATCCTGTGTTACGAAAGGGGTTTCCTCGTTGTATTTGCTGTTAATGATTGGTCCGAGGTTGATGGGTTTATCCCATTCTCCGGCTTTATCCTTAACAGAAATATAAATATCGAGTCCGCCATAGGTGCCTTTGCGATTACTTGTAAAATACAGGGTATCACCGGTTCGTGTAAAGCAGGCATGTGATTCCCAGTATTTTGTGTTGATGTTTTCGTTTAGTTTGGTCAGGTTTGTCCAGTAACCATCTGCAAGTCTGGAATAATAAATGTCACCAATAAAATTATCACTGCGGTATATAAGCAGTTCTGTGCCGTCATAGGATAATCCGGTAGGATAAGCATCCTCATCGATACCCAGTTCGGGGATAATCAGTCTTGGATAAGACCATTGTCCTTCAACTTTCTCAGAAAAGAATACAGCATCATAAAATTGTTGCTGCTGAATATACACCATTTTGGTTTCATCTCCGGAAACAACCGGATTTATATCGGAAAAACGCGTGTTTATTCTGTCACCCAGATTTTTAATATCCAGATCAATAGGCCTTTTTTTAAGTTCCATGGCATTGTGGCAAGCCGTGATTTGTTCATCCACAAGCTCATGGTCGTACACTACCGGGTCCGACTCATCCTTAAATTTCTGATACGTTTCTATGGCTTTATCGATCTGGTCGTTGATCCTGTAGGCATGACCGAGGTAAAACAATGCATCAAGCGGAGCACTGGTTTCTTTAAATGAATTGTCTTTATAATCAGGATTAATATTCTGAATTGCTTTTTCAAGATAAACAATAGCTTTTTCTTTCTCGAAGGGATCATTCAGATAACATACCCCGACCTTATAATTATAATTATCATTTTCCGGGAAAGCATTAATCAGGCGCAGGTAGAGTGGACGTGCTTCATTGTATTCCTCAAAAAGGAAATCTGATTCTGCTTCAAGGAACATTTCCCTGTAGTCCGGTTCAGCCTGTGGATACAGGTTGATAAGGATTATTAATTGCAGGGCAAGGGTGATTGTTAATTGTCTCATCTGGTGTCGACCTTGTTGCATTTAAGACAAATTTAACAATTCCGGTGAAAGAAATAAATTTTAAATAAAATACTTGTCAAATAAACCTGTTGTGCGATTGAAATAACTGAGTCATTGAATTATAGTTTTTTTTTGCAGAGCCGCGGCGCGGCTCTGCAAATGCTCAATTCTCATTTTGATTTATCTGCTGTCCCAGATTTCTCAGGCCGGCAACCAGTATACCTGCATCGGTCAGGATCCTGTAGTTTTTTGCATACATAACATTCAGCCGTTCAATTGCATCTTCGGGGATCTGGATATTTCCGAGACCATCGGCAGGCGTAAATACACTTTTTTTTACGCCGGGAAGGCTGCTGTCCTGCCTGTTTGAGAGGGGATAATAGCCAACCCACGAACAGGAACCGGAAAGTACCCGGAGTATGTTCATCAGGCCATTTAAACGATCCCTTAAGACAGGTAACAGTAAAGGATACAGGAGAAGTAAGAGAAAAGAAGAAACAAGATCAAAAAGCCTTTTATTCCTGCGGTTTGAAATTTTATTAATAGAGCTGAAATCGATCATATAAAGGTCACCTGAAGTATGGATTGAACTGCTGCCAATGATCGACAGGCTTTCGGGGGGAGCAATTTTGTAGCTTACCCTGACCTCAGACAGGTTCATCATATTGCTGATAATGTCATGGGAGGAAATGTCGGAGGAGCAAAATATGATCTCATTTATCCTGTTTACCTTAATAATTTCCTGTAATTGCTGTGCATGTCCAAGGTATTTCACAGAGGGATCGGGAAGGGGACTAACATATCCGGCGATCTCTGAACGCACTTCCGTTCCCTGCAATACGGATTCCACTCTCTCAGCTTCTTTCACCGACCCTACAATAACGATCCTTTTTTTCTTTCTTGTTGTCAGTTCAAAACCTGGTATTCGTGACAGATGGAAGATCAATCTGAGCAATATACCGGTAACAAGCGCCCATGTTGCACCCATCAACAGGAGAGCTCTGGAATACCTGAGATATTCGGGAAGCAGGGCATAGATGACAAGGATAATCAACGTTCCTGTAAATATTCCCCTGAAGACTGAACGAAGCTTAAAAGGACGGTCGTACCCTCCTGAAAAATATATTGAAACGATCCAGATCAGAATATAGATGGGTACGACAAAAAGCATATATTCCCCGGGATAACCGCCGCCATCAGGGAATTTATAACTTTCCCAGATGGGTTTGATAAGATAAAATCCAACATAAAACAGGACAGCTTCCAGTGCGGGAAGTGAAATGTTTTTAATAAACCGCCTGGCTAATGCAAGAATAGCCCTGAAATAGATCGCTGTATTAACCAGAAATATGTAGCTTTTTGCCATTTTTCGCGTGAAGTGTTTCCTGGCAAAAATGATCATTGCATGATAAAATGTCAGCACATAGTTCATACTCCCCTTCTTGGTGCTTTCACCTTTGTAATGAATAATTCTTGTTTCAGGAAAGTATACATTCCTGAAACCGTTTCTGGTCATTCGGTATGAGATATCAATATCTTCGCCGTACATAAAAAAGTCTTCGTCGAGAAGGCCAACTTTGTCAAGTGCAGTTTTCCTGATCATCATAAAAGCACCGGGAAGTATTTCTACGTCATGGATTTCGTCTTTATCGAGATATCCGAGATGATATTTTGAAAAAATCCTTGATCTTGGAAACAGTCCTGAAAGGCCGAAAATCTTAAAAAATGCGACCCTGGGAGTTGGCAGAGACCTTTTGGATTCAGGGAGGAAATTTCCTTTCCCGTCAATCATTTTTACACCCAGTCCGCCGATATCCGGATGATTATCCATATATCCAAGACATTTTACCAGGGTGTCCTCTTCTATCACCGTATCGGGGTTCAGCATCAGGATATATCTGCCTTTTGCCATTCTGATTGCCTGGTTATTTGCTTTTGAAAACCCCAGATTCTGATCATTCGCGATCAATCTGACACCGGGAAATTTTTCCCTGATCATGGCACATGAACCATCCACGGAGTCATTATCGACAACAAATACTTCTGTTATGATGTTACCTGAAGCTTTCTCAACAGAATGGAGACACTGTTCAAGGAAGTACTTAACATTGTAGTTTACGATAACTATTGAAATGTCCGTCTGCATATTCCTGAATGGAATTGTAGAAACGAAATTAGAAAATTAAATGATAAGGATGTATTTAATGACTTTTATGGTTCTCGCAAATTTTCGCAAATAACTTCGCAGATTTTCGCAGATTACTGATTGACAGCAAGTTGTAGCTATTAAAAAATATCTTCAACAATAACCTGGTTTCTTGTCAGATCGTCCAGTGTTTCTCTTTCCCTTATCAGGTAGTCTTTTTTTCTGTGAATAAGGATTTCAGCCGGTTTATAGCGCGAATTATAGTTTGAGGCCATGGCGAAGCAATAGGCACCTGCATTTAGAAAGGCCAGGTAGTCACCCTCAGCGATTTCAGTAATCTTCCTGTTCCAGCCAAATGTGTCTGTCTCACATATATAACCTACAACCGTGTAGATCCTTGTCTTGCCAACAGGTTTTGAGATATTGATAATTTCGTGGTATGCATCATAAAACATTGGCCTGATGAGGTGATTCATGCCGGTATCCAATCCGGCAAACATAGTGGCAAGCGTTTGTTTCAGGATATTTACACGGGCGATGAAATAACCTGCTTCACTGACGAGGAATTTCCCCGGCTCAAAGATCAGCGTGATGTCAGTGCCATATTCGAGACAGAACTGGTTGAAACGGGTTGACAGACCTTTGCCGAACGGTTCTATATCGGTATAAATATCATCCGGTTTATATGGTACTTTAAATCCACTTCCAATATCAATATATTTCAGACCTTTGAAGTTCATGGCTGTTTCAAGAAGTATTTCAATACCCCTCAGAAAAACATCAACATCCAGTATATCTGATCCTGTATGCATATGCAGACCTTCCACGGCCATATTATTGGTCTGGATTATTCGTTCGACGTGAGGCATCTGGTAGACAGAGATCCCGAATTTTGAGTCGATATGGCCGGTGGAAATTTTATGGTTTCCCCCGGCCATGATATGGGGATTTATTCTGATACACACGGGTACATGACTTCCATATTTATGTCCGAATTGCTCAAGGATTGATATATTGTCAATATTTATACGAACACCCAGGTCGACAGCTTTATCAATTTCTTCAAGTGACACACAATTTGGTGTATAGAGAATATCTTTCGGATCAAATCCAGCCATCAGGGAGAGTCTTACTTCCTGGATGGAGACAGCGTCCATTCCCGCACCCAGCATGCGAAAGAAACGCAGTATATTAATATTCGTCAGCGCTTTACAGGCATAATATATCCTGGTATTGGTATTTTGGAAAGCGTTCTGCAGTTTCCTGTACTGAGCTTCCATCCTGGATGTTTCATATATGTACAGGGGTGATCCATACTTTTCAACCAGGTCAAGTACCGGTATCCCATCGATGGTATACTGGTTGTTTTTTATTTCCATAATGTATTGTTTATCGGTAAAACTACCCCGGAATGTGTCCGGCGGACTTTTCTGTCATTCTCAACGTTACCGGAATGTGTCCGGTTGGAAACCCTGCCTACCGGCAGGCAGGCGGACT
>CAZRHW010000065.1:0-2398 GCA_964599785.1 uncultured Bacteroides sp.
CTCCTTCGGAAACTCTTGCCGAAGCAACTTCAATCCGGTCAACCTTAACTTCTTCTAACAGTATTCGGGCAATATTCAGTTTTTCAGTCGCATTGAATGATACCCCCGTTGTCTGTTCCCCATCCCGGAGGGTGGTATCCATAATTTCAAATTTCATCTTCAACCAGTTTGTTTGATTTATTAAATTTTTCAATCTTATCTTTTATGCTTAGCAAATAATCAATATCATCATATCCGTTCAGCAGACATTTTTTCTTATACTGATTGATCTCAAATTTTTCCATTTCACCGGTATCTGTTAATACAATATCCTGATTTTCAAGATCTACTCTGATCTTTACATCCGGTTTATGCTGGACAGCAGTAAAGAGCTTTTTAAGAAATCCTTCCGAAACCCGGACGGGCAACAAACCGTTATTCATGGCATTATTCCGGAAAATATCAGCAAAAAAACTTGAGATAATAACCCTGAATCCATAGTCAAAAAGTGCCCAGGCAGCATGTTCACGGCTGGAGCCAGAGCCAAAATTCCTTCCGGCAATCAGAATGATACCGGAATAAACAGGATTGTTCAGGATGAATCCTTTTTTCGGCTTGCCTGTATCGTCATACCGCCAGTCTCTGAAAAGATTCTCACCGAAACCCGACCGGTCGGTTGCCTTCATGAAACGAGCAGGAATGATCTGGTCGGTATCAATATTCTCAACAGGTATAGGTACCGCTGTCGATTCAATTATATTTATTTTTTCCATATGATTTATAACAAAGTTCTGACATCAGTAATAACACCTGTAATAGCTGCTGCTGCTGCTGTGAGGGGACTGGCCAGAAATGTCCTGGCACCTGGTCCCTGCCTGCCTTCGAAATTCCTGTTCGATGTTGAGACACAGTATTTTCCACCCGGGATTTTATCATCATTCATACCAAGACAGGCTGAGCACCCTGGTTGACGCACTTCCATCCCGGCTTCTTCAAATATTTTCTTCAGACCTTCATCCTCAATTTGTTTTTCTACCTGTTTCGAGCCAGGTACGAGATATACCCTCGTATGACCGGCTTTCTTTTTCCCTTTTACTATGCCGGCGACTTCACGAAAATCCTCAATCCTTGCATTTGTACAGCTCCCGATAAAAACATAATCAACCGGCTTGCCAAGAAGTGATTGGCCGGCAGATAATTCCATGTATTCCAATGATTTATGAATATCTTCGCGGTCCGGTATACGATCAGTTATTTTCATGCCAAGCCCCGGATTTGTCCCATAAGTGATCATCGGTTCAATATCTTCTGCATTAAAAGTATATTCACTGTCAAAAACTGCATCTTTATCGGAGTATAATAATTTCCAGCGCTCTACAATTTCATTATATTCCTTCCCTGCCGGAGCAAATTCCCTGCCTTTCAGGTAATCGAAAGTAACCTGGTCAGGAGCAATCAATCCTCCACGGGCACCCATCTCAATACTCATATTACACACTGTCATCCTGGCTTCCATTGACATTTGACTGAAAACAGGGCCACTGTACTCGACAAAGTATCCGGTTGCACCACTTGCGGTAAGCCTGGAAATGATATAGAGTATCACATCTTTTGAGACAACTCCCGGCATGAGTTTGCCGTTCACCGTAATTCTCATTCGCTTTGGCTTATTCTGAAGAAGGCACTGCGTCGCAAGAACCATTTCAACCTCAGTTGTCCCGATGCCAAAAGCAATGGTCCCGAAAGCACCATGCGTGGCAGTATGACTGTCACCACAAACGATAGTCTGACCCGGCCAGGTAAATCCCAGTTCAGGGCCGATGACATGTACAATTCCCTGCCATGGATGTCCGAGTCCATATAATGAAATCCCGTGTTTTCCGCAATTCTCCGTCAGTTTTTCAACCTGCTGTCCGGATAAAATGTCACGGATTGGAAGATGCTGGTCCTTTGTTGGAACATTGTGATCAGCGGTTGCGATGGCCTTATCAGGCCTGAAAACCGGGATGCCCCGTTTTTCAAGACCGGCAAATGCCTGCGGACTGGTCACTTCGTGAATCAGATGTCGGTCGATGTAAAGGATATCGGGGCCATCCGGAATAGTATCTATGACATGTTGCTCCCAGATTTTATCAAATAATGTTTTATGCATAATTTTTTATTGTTGTAACATTTAAAACAAGGAACCAAATGCCCCGGTTAACAACCGGGTTTACACTATCATCCTTGAGGTTTTCATCTGCCCGATGACATCCGGCAGAACTTAGCACTCAGCTTTCAGCAAATTCTTCCTTGTAACACATACCCAGTATCTTTTCCCATGCAACCTGTGTCCTACTTAACATTATCTTTATTTTCATTGCTATTGTGACCCTGTTACCATTGCGACAATTGTGACCCTGTTACCATTGCGACAATT
>CAZRHW010000065.1:2498-8085 GCA_964599785.1 uncultured Bacteroides sp.
ATTGTGACCCTGTTACCATTGCGACAATTGTGACCCTGTTACCATTGCGACAATTATTCAATCTGTGCCAGGGCATCAACAAAAGCTTCAACAGAAGCGGTAATAATATCGGTACTTGCAGAAAAGCCATAATACATGGTGCCTTTATGAAAAACCTGGACATGTACTTTACCGATATCATTGCTTCCGCGTGTGATGGCCTGAATAAGAAATTCTTCAAGTCTTACTTTTTTCGTAACAATTTTCTTCACTGCTGAAAATGCAGCATCAACCGGACCGTTTCCCATTGCCGATTCTGTATGGCATTCACCATAAATACTCAGTGTAACTGTTGCAGTTGGTTGCGTGCTTTTACCGCATACAACCTGCAGGGATTTAAGCTCGATGTTTCTTGGCCCCCTTTGTTCCTTGCCTATAAGAACATGCAGGTCCTCATCGTTTACATCCTTTTTCTTATCTGCCAGATTTAGAAATTCTTCATAGAGGTGCTCGAGCTTTTCTTTACCAAGTCTGTAACCAAGTTTTTCGACACGGTGTTTCAGTGCAGCCCTTCCGCTTCTCGCGGTAAGGACAATGGAGGATTCAAGGATACCGACCGATTTGGGATCAATAATTTCATAATTTTCTCTCTTTTTCAATACACCATCCTGATGAATGCCTGAGGAATGGGCAAAAGCATTACGTCCGACAATAGCCTTATTGGGCTGGATGGGCATTCTCATCAGCGTTGAAACCAACCTGGAAGTTTTAAAGATGCGCTTTGCATTGATATCCGTATAAAGATTCAGATTTTTCCTGCTCTTAATAATCATGGTAACTTCTTCAAGAGATGTATTGCCTGCCCTTTCACCTATGCCATTCATGGTAACCTCCACCTGCCGTGCACCATTGATCACTCCGGCCATGGTATTTGCAGTTGCCATGCCAAGATCATTATGGCAATGGGTTGAAATAACAGCACGGTCAATTCCTTTAACATTTTCCTTCAGATATTTTATTTTGGCGCCAAATTCATCCGGCAGTGTATAACCCGTAGTATCGGGGATATTCACAACTGTTGCGCCTGCTTTGATCACCGCCTCTATGACTTGAGCAAGGTATTCATTCTCAGTCCTTCCGGCATCTTCTGCATAGAATTCCACATCTTCTACAAATTTTTTAGCATATTTTACCGCTTCGCAAGCCCGTTCTAGTATTTCTTTCTGATTTGATTTCAGCTTAAAATTAATGTGGTAATAAGATGTGCCTATACCTGTATGAATCCGGGGCCTTTCAGCCAATCTGAGTGCATCGGCAGCAACTTCAATGTCTTTCTTTACAGCACGGGTAAGGCCGCAAATCACAGGCATTTTTATTTCTTTTGAAATGGCCACGACTGAGTTAAAATCACCCGGGGAAGAAATAGGGAATCCTGCCTCTATAATGTCAACTCCGAGCGCTTCAAGAGCCCTGGCTACTTCAATTTTCTCAATTGTATTCAGTTGACATCCGGGCACCTGCTCACCATCCCTGAGCGTGGTGTCAAAAACATAGACTTTTTCTGCTGCCATGATTACACTTTTTATTAACGTGTTGTGTTATTAAAGACGATGATATTTATAATCAGGTTTAAATAAAGCCACATCGCCGGCACTGCTTTACATAAAAATTTCATATTTACCAACTTACATCATGCAATAGCTCAACGCGTTTGTGATTAATTATAAGGTATATTTAATACTCATAAAAAAAAGCCATTCTGATTACTCGAGAATGGCTTGCATAAAACTTTATTTTCATTCACCCCATTCTCATCCCGTTCCCGAAATAAGATCCAGGATAAGAAGGAAGAGTATGATATGAATGTTATACATGAGACCGTTTCGTTGCCGGCAAATATATTTATTAATCTTTGAAATATAAAATATTGCAGGAAAAATGTGATTTTTAATGCAAATATTTCCTGATGAGAGGAACTGGGAGGTGGGAGGTGGGAGGTGGGAGCTGGGAGCTGGGAAAAAGAATTACTGAAACTCCGATCTGAGCTGTTCGACCCATTTCGAAATTCTTTCTTTATTCATGGGTCCCTGGTTTTCAAAATCAATGGCAAGACCAATGAATTTGTCTCCCCTGACTGCCCTCGAATGCTCAAAAGTATATCCCTCAATTGATGTAAATCCAACAAGATGTGCACCCTGCGCTTCAAGGATCTCTCCCAGGATCCCCACCCCATCAAGGAAATTTTCAGGATAACCTTTCTGGTCACCCAGGCCATAAATAGCAATATACTTGTTAGTGAGATCCATATCCTCAAGGTCAGGCACAAACTCATCCCAATAATTTGGCAGTTCACCGTCAAACCAGGTGGGTACGCCACAGATGATATTATCATAAGACATGAACTGCTCACTTGTAGCCTCTTCCACGTTTACCCGGTCGATTTCGGTTCCTTCAAAACCAGCCAGGATCTGTTCAGCGATCTTAGTTGTTTTATTCGTATTAAAGCTGTAAAAAAGGCCTGTTTTTTTCATTATAATGAAGTTAAATATTAACCGTTGTGCAATTGCAGCGACCAGGCAATTGAATCATTGATTTTTTTATGTAGCCATGCCGCAGTGCGGCTTTACAATTACATAATTTTCAGTATCTTCAATTTAATCCCACACCACGTTCAGATATATTAATATTCCAGCAGTTCTTTGATTGCGGTGTATATTTTTTCTGTATCCGGGAGTATAGCTGCCTCAAGGATCCTGTTGAACCCGACCGGAGTAAAAGTCGATCCGACCCTTTTTACAGGTCCGTCAAGGTACTCAAATGCTTCGGTTGTGATTGTCGCAGCCAGTTCAGCTCCAAATCCGGAGAAAACCTTGTCTTCATGCACAACTATTGCCTTCCCTGTTTTGCGAACGGAACTCAGAAGGGTCTCTTTGTCCAGTGGTACCAGCGATCTCAGGTCAATTACTTCGATACTTGCTTTTTGTTCTTCAGAAAGTTTGTCCGCTGCTTCGAGGCACAGCGGTGTGGTATTCCCATAAGTAATCACTGAGAGATCCTTTCCTTCCTGCCTGATCCTTGCTTTTCCAAACGGGACTTCGAAGTCATCCGGAATGGATGCGGCAGTTTTTGGTGAATTATAAAGTGCTTTTGGTTCAAGGAATATGGTTACACCACGGGACCGGATGCTTGTCCTGAGCAAGCCGGCGGCATCATCAGCAAAGGAAGGGTAAACAATTCTGATACCAGGTAAGGTTGTCAGGGCACCTTCAATTGTCTGGGAATGATATAATCCGCCACCTATATATCCGCCCGATGCAAGACGAATGGTGACATTTGCCACAAATTGTCCTTTTGTTCTCCAGTAATCATGAGAGCACTCGACCAGTTGCTCCATAGCCGGCCAGAAATAATCGGCAAATTCAGCGCCTTCGATAACGATCCTGATCTTGTCATTATAGCGGCTCATACCATTTGCCGTTCCAACAATAAAATCCTCAGCAATAGGAGCACTGAATACCCTTTCCTTTCCAAATTCCTGCTGCATTCCTTTTGTAACATTGAATATGCCACCTTTTTCTTTATATGCCACATCCTGTCCCCAGAGGAAAGTATCCGGATTAAGACGAAACTCCGCCTTGAGTGTTTCATTCAGGGCATCAATGAGCCTTTTCTTTTCACCTTCAAACTGATGAATACCATCAGGATATTTTTCGGAAACATATGGTTCTGGCATTACAAAATCAAAGATGGATCGCGGGTCAGGCTGTGGGGCATTCATTCCCGTTTTATGCGCAGCCTTTACAATCTCCTTCGCTTCCGTCTCAAAGGTTTCAATTTCTTTCAGGGTAAGACGGTTATAACGAAGCAGTAATCTGCGGAACTTTGCCAGGGGATCATATTCACTGACATAGTTCAGCTCATAATCATCCCGGTACAGTTCATGCCGGTCTGAATTCGAATGGGAATGGATCCTTACACAATTTGCCTGGACAATGACAGGTTCATCATATTTCTCGATATGTTCCCTGGCTTCATGCACTGTATTCATAGCATCAAAGACATCCTTGCCATTACAATGCATGATTTTCAGGTTTTTAAATCCGGTAAAATTATCTGCTACTTTACGCCGTGCTGTCTGATCTTTTTTTGGTACTGAAATCCCGTATCCATTATCCTGGATAACAAACAGAACAGGCAGTTTCTCACGGCTCGCACCATTAATGGCCTCATATACATAACCTTCTGATACGGAAGATTCTCCCTGCGAACATATAGCTATCCCCTTTGTACCATACTTTTTAATGGCTCTTGCCACCCCTGCAGCATGAAGGGCATGGTTACCCGTACATGATGAGACATTGTGAATATGCCAGGCAGGTTTGGCAAAATGATTTGACATGTGCCGTCCACCCCCTGCCACATCTGTATCTCTTGATATACCGTTTAAAATGATCTCCTCCGCTGTGAGCCCGGCGGAAATGGCAGTTAGCATATCCCTGTAATAAGGAAACAGATGGTCATGTTCCCTCTCAAAAATCTGCCCGATAGCAAGCTGAATACCGTCATGACCGGCAAAAGAGGCATGATACGACCAGCCAATTGCCTGTTTCAGGTAGTTCGGGGCCCGGTCATCAAGTATACGTCCCAGGATCATTAACCTGAACCATTTCTCAAGGATTTTTTTATCGGTTGTTTTAATATGATATTTCCGGTCTTTTTTCATTTCAGGTGATTTATGCATTCTTACAAAAATCAGATAGTCCTGTTTCCGTCAAATGCCTCAATATGATCGGCCAGTTTCCTTAGAAAGGCACCTCCATATGCTCCATCGATGATCCTGTGATCGTATGTCAGTGAAAGGAACATTTTATGCCTGATGCCGATCATATCCCCTGTGGGAGTTTCAATGACAGCCGGTTTTTTTTCAATGGTGCCAATGGCCAGGACAGCAACCTGGGGTTGATTGATAATCGGTGTTCCCATCACATTACGGAAGGTGCCGAAATTGGATATCGTAAAGGTACCCCCCTGGATATCGTCAGGATTAAGCTTATTATTCCTTGCATCATCAGCCAGTTTATTAAGTGATCTGGTCAATCCAATAAGATTCATCTGATCCGCATTTTTTATCACCGGCACAATCAGGTTACCTGTTGGCAGGGCAACAGCAATACCAAGGTTAATATTTTTCCGGATAATGATCTTGTCTCCATCGACGGAGGCATTGATCATAGGAAAATCCTTAATGGCCTGAATAATAGCTTCCAGGAGAAGAGGCAGATAAGTAATTTTCTCTTTTTCCCGTTTTAAAAATTCGTCCTTGATCCTGTTCCGCCATAAAACCAGATCGGTTACATCAGCCTCAAGCATATTTGTAACATGCGGGGAGATCTGCTTGGACCGGACCATATGTTCGGCAATCAGCTTGCGCATACGGTCCATCTGAATGATCTCATCCCCTGCGCTTATAGATACTGATACTTTTTGTTTTTCCGGAGATGTCTGTTCAACAGGAGTTTCAGTTATAGCTTCAGGTTTTAAAAGCTCTTCTGATTTACCTGCAACTTTGCCCCGCTGGTCAAGATATTTCATGACATCCTTCTTCTGA